>NZ_LZMG01000382.1:0-44090 GCF_001673615.1 Mycobacterium sp. 1245499.0 | reverse complement strand
GATGGCCATGTACCGCTCGTAGCGCACCATGATGTAGACGCCGACCAGCACCAAGAACACGGCCAGCGCGATCAGCGCCTTGTCGGTGATCTGATCACCCCACGTCTCGGAGACCGCCGCGTCGCTGATCGCCTGCTTGCTGGGCTTGCCGTCGGCGCCCTTGGGTCCGAACGCATCGAAGAGGGCGTTGCGCAGCTTGGTCGTCTGATCGTTGGTCAGCGTCTCCGAGCGAATCTGCACGGTCGCGCCGGCGCCGTTGCCGACGACCACCACCGATTCCGGATCCTTGCCGAGGGCCTGGTGGAACACCTCCGAGACCTGCGAGGTCTGCACGGTGCCCGTCTTCCCGGCGGCCGGCATCGACACCGTCGTGCCGCCGTTGAAGTCGATGCCGAAGGTGAAGCCCCGCAGCAGGATCGACAGGATGGCGACCGCGACGATCGCGCCGCTGATGCCGAACCACAGCCGGCGCCGCCCGACCACCTCGAAGGCGCCGGTGCCGGTGTACAGGCGCGACAGGAACCCGTGGTGCGGGGCGCCGTCGGTCAACTCGGTGGCGCCCTCGGAGGCTTCGGTGAGCTCGGTTGCGTTCTTGGAGGCTTTGGAGGAAGTCATGCGCTATCCCCGTCCCGTCTTGACCTGCGCCGAAGCCCGGCGTTCGCGGGCCACCTGCTGAACGGCGCCCAGGCCGTTGTAGGCCGGCTTTGCCAGCGTCGGGGACTTGGACGCCAGGTACACCAGCGGCCAGGTCACCAGGAACACCACCACGATGTCGAGGACGGTGGTGAGGCCCAACGTGAAGGCGAAGCCGCGCACCTGGCCGATCGCCAGGGCGTAGAGCACCGCGGCGGCCAGGAAGGTGACGGCGTTACCCGACACGATGGTCTTGCGGGCCCGCACCCAGCCTCGGGGCACCGCGGACCGGAACGAACGGCCTTCGCGGATCTCGTCTTTGATGCGTTCGAAGAAGACGACGAACGAGTCGGCGGTGGTACCGATACCGATGATCAGACCCGCGATGCCCGCCAGATCCAGGGTGTAGTTGATCTGGCGACCCAGGATCACCAGGATCGCGAAAATCATTGCGCCGGAAGCGCCCAGCGACAGGGCGGTGAGCAGTCCCAGCACCCGGTAGTAGAGCAGCGAGTACACCAGCACCAGGATCAGGCCGATGGCGCCCGCGATCAGGCCCGCCCGCAGCGAGGTCAATCCCAGTGTCGCCGAGACGGTTTGGGCCTCCGAGGCCTCGAAGGACAGCGGCAGTGAGCCGTATTTGAGGACGTTGGCCAGCTGCTTGGCCGTCGCGGCGGTGAACGGCGGATCGCCACCGCTGATCTGGGTGCGGCCGCCGGGGATCGCCTCCTGGATCATCGGCGCGCTGACCACCTGCGAGTCCAGCGTGAAGGCGGTCTGGGTGCCGATGTGGGCGGCGGTGAAGTCGGCCCAGGTGTTCGCCGCGGCGGACTTGAACTGCAGGTCGACAACGTAGCCGATGCCGCGCTGGTTCTGGCTGGCGCTGGCGTCCTGGATCTGGTCACCGCTGATGATCGACGGCCCCAGCAGGTAGGCGACCTTGTGGTCGGTGGAGCAGGTGATCAACGGCTGGGCGGGATCGTCGTTGCCGGCCAGGATGTCTTCCTTGTCGCAGCGCGTCGCCTGGAATTGCAGGGCCAGGAACTGGATGCCCTGACGCGTGCTCTGGCGCCACTTCTTCTCGTCGGCGATGCGGTCGGCGAGTTCCTTGCGCGGGTCGGGCGGCGCGGGTTGTTCCCCGGGCGGCGCCTCGGCCGCGGGACCCCCGGGCGCGGGCGCCGGTGCGGGTGCCCCGGGCGCTGGCGCTGGCGCGGGGCTGGGTGCCGGGCTGGGAGTCGGGGGCGGGTCCTGCGGATACGGCCGGGGCTGGGCACCCGGGTGCGCGGGAGCCGGCTGAGCCGGTTGTCCCGGAGCCGGCTGTGCTGGCGCCGGTTGTCCCGGAGCGGGCTGGCCGGGCGCCGGTTGTCCCGGAGCGGGCTGGCCGGGCGCGGGCTGGCGCGGCGCCGGCTTGGGCTCCGCGCTCTGGGCCGGCATGGAGTTGAGCACCGGCCGGATGTAGAGCCGGGCGGTCTGGCCCAGGTTGCGCGCCTCGTTGCCGTCGTTTCCGGGGACGGTGATGATCAGGTTGTCGCCGTCGACCACGACCTCCGAACCGGAGACGCCGAGCCCGTTGACCCGGGCGCCGATGATCTGCTGGGCCTGCGCCAACGCCTCACGGCTGGGCTTCGACCCGTCCGGGGTGCGCGCGGTCAGCGTGACGCGGGTGCCGCCCTGCAGGTCGATACCGAGCTTCGGAGCGGCTCGCTTGTCCCCGGTGAGGAACACCAACAGGTAGACGCCGACGAGCAATAACAAGAAGACCGACAGGTAGCGGGCAGGGTGCACCGGCGCCGAAGACGATGCCACGTTCCTTCTATCTCCTCGAATATCGGTTACTTACCCCGGAGGAGAGCCTACGTGGCCCTCGATTACCGGTTGCGCAAGCGGTCCGCCGGGTGGCGATCGGCCGTCAGGAATCCTTGCTGATCGAGCCCTCGTCGGCGGGGTCGTCGCCGTCGGCCAGGTCCTCGTCGTCGTCGGGCAGGATCCGGTCACGGATCGCCAGCTTCATCCAGGTGGTCACCACCCCGGGGGAGATCTCCAGATCCACGTTGTCCTCGGTGATGGCGACGACGGTGGCCTGCAGGCCAGACGTGGTGTGCACCCGATCGCCCGGGCGCAAGGACTCGTGCAGGTCGATGGTGGCCTGCATCGCGCGCTTCTGACGGCGCGATGCCAAGTACATGAACCCGCCCATGATGAGCAGGAACGGCAGGAACAGGATCAGACTCTGCATGGACGCGCCTGTCTTTCGTCGTAAATATTCTTCGGCATACGGGGCATTACTACGGCTGGGTGCCGGTAGGACTCGTGCGTCGCGCACCTCGTAACGGTCCAGTGTGCCCGTTCAGTCTGGCAGGCCACGGGTCGCGACCGACCGCCACGGTGCACGCAGTGCCCGCCGGGGTCAAGCTCGATAGGCTTTTGATGCGACGTGACACGCGCGCCGCGGGGAGGAGTTTTGTGGTGGCCAGCCTCGAGCAGACCCGCCAGCTGGTCACCGAGATCCCCGGTCCGGCATCGCTGGAACTGAGCAAGCGCCGGGCCGCGGCGGTGTCGCACGCGGTGAACGTGTCGGTGCCGGTTTTCGTGGCCCGCGCCGGCGGCGGAATCATCGAGGACGTCGACGGCAACCGGCTGATCGACCTGGGCTCCGGCATCGCGGTGACGACGATCGGCAACTCGTCACCCCGGGTGGTCGAAGCGGTGCGCGCACAGGTCGAAGAGTTCACCCACACCTGTTTCATGGTGACGCCCTACGAGTCCTACGTCGCCGTCGCCGAGACGCTCAACCGCATCACCCCGGGTTCGGGCGAGAAGCGCTCGGTGCTGTTCAACTCCGGCGCCGAGGCGGTGGAGAACGCCGTCAAGGTCGCGCGCGCCTACACCCGCAAGCCCGCCGTGGTGGCGTTCAACCACGCCTACCACGGCCGAACCAACCTGGCCCTGGCGCTGACCGCCAAGTCGATGCCCTACAAGGGCGGCTTCGGCCCGTTCGCGCCGGAGATCTACCGTGCGCCGCTGTCCTACCCCTATCGGGACGGCCTGGTCGACAAGGAACTGGCCACCGACGGGGAGAAGGCCGCCGCGCGCAGCATCAACATCATCGAGAGCCAGATCGGCGCCGACAGCCTGGCCGCGCTCATCATCGAGCCGATCCAGGGCGAGGGCGGGTTCATCGTTCCGGCCGAGGGCTTCCTGCCCACCCTGCTGGACTGGTGCCACAAGAACGACGTGGTGTTCATCGCCGACGAGGTGCAGACCGGATTCGCGCGGTCGGGCGCCATGTTCGCGTGTGAGCACGAGGGCATCGAACCCGACCTGATCTGCACCGCCAAGGCCATCGCCGACGGACTGCCGCTGTCGGCGGTCACCGGGCGGGCGCAGATCATGGACGCCCCGCAGGTCGGCGGTTTGGGTGGCACCTTCGGCGGAAACCCGTTGGCTTGCGCGGCGGCGTTGGCCACCATCGAGACGATCGAGAACGACGGTTTGATCGAGCGCGCGCAGCGGTTGGAACGCCTGATCACCGAGCCGCTGTTGCGTCTGCAGGCCGGCGACGACCGGATCGGCGACGTGCGCGGCCGGGGCGCCATGATCGCCATCGAACTGGTGAAGTCGGGAACCGCCGAGCCCGACAAGGAACTGACCCAGAAGCTGACCGTCGCGGCCGCCGCCGCCGGCGTGATCGTGTTGACGTGCGGAATGTGGGGCAACATCATCCGGCTGCTGCCCCCGCTGACCATCAGCGACGAGCTGCTGGCCGAGGGCATCGACATCCTCGGCGGCTTGCTGCGCGAGCTGTAGACCGGGACTTCCCACCGCGCGTGGGCAATCTCACAAACACCACAAACGCCAGATCATGGTGGAATACCTTTACTTTAGCTAACGTTCTATATGTCAGCGCGGACAGCGCAATTTGACTCGCTAACTTTCATTTGCAAGGGATCTGTTATGTCGACTGCTATTCACGACGAAGAACTCAACCGCCGCATCGAGCAACTCATTGCCAACGACCCCCAGTTCGCCGCCGCCCGGCCGGACCCGGCGATCACCGCCGCCACCGAGCAGCCGGGGCTGCGGCTGCCCCAGATCATCCGGACCGTGCTCGACGGCTATGCCGACCGGCCCGCACTGGCGCAGCGCGTCGTGGAATTCGTCAAGGACGCCAAGACCGGACGCACCACCGCCGAGCTGCTCCCCCGCTTCGAGACCATCACGTATGGCGAACTGGGCGAACGGGTTTCGGCTCTCGGCCGCGCCTGGGCCAGCGACTCGGTGAGCCCCGGCGACCGCGTCTGCGTGCTGGGCTTCAACAGCGTGGACTACGCCACGATCGACATCACGCTGGGCACCATCGGTGCCGTGTCGGTGCCGCTGCAGACCAGCGCGGCGATCTCGTCGCTGCAGCCGATCGTCGCCGAGACCGAGCCCAGCCTGATCGCCTCGAGCGTCAACCAGCTGCCCGACGCCGTGGAGCTGATCCTGGCCGGCGACCACGTGCCCGGCAAGCTCGTCGTGTTCGACTACCAGCCCGAGGTCGACGACCAGCGCGAGGCCGTGGAGAGTGCCGTGGCCCGGCTGGCCGGCACCGATGTGGTGGTCGAGAAGCTCGCCGACGTGTTGGAGCGCGGCAAGCACCAACCCCCGGTTCCCGAGCAGCAGACCGACGAGGACTCGCTCGCGCTGTTGATCTACACCTCCGGCAGCACCGGCGCCCCGAAGGGTGCGATGTACCCGCAGAGCAACGTCGGCAAGATGTGGCGGCGCGGCAGCAAGAACTGGTTCGGCGAGAGCGCCGCGTCGATCACCCTCAACTTCATGCCGATGAGCCACGTCATGGGCCGCGGGATCCTCTACGGCACGTTGGGCAACGGCGGCACCGCCTACTTCGCGGCCCGCAGCGACCTGTCCACCCTGCTCGAGGACCTCGAGCTGGTGCGGCCCACCGAGATGAACTTCGTCCCGCGGATCTGGGAAACGCTGTACGGCGAATTCCAGCGCCAGGTCGAGCGCCGGCTGGCCGACGGTGCCGATCGCGAGGCCGTTGAGGAAGAGGTGCTGGCGGAACAGCGCCAGTACCTGTTGGGCGGGCGGTTCATCTTCGCGATGACGGGCTCCGCACCCACCTCACCGGAACTGAAGAAGTGGGCCGAGTCGCTGCTGCAGATGCACTTGATGGACGGCTACGGCTCGACCGAGGCCGGAATGGTGTTGTTCGACGGGGAGATTCAGCGTCCGCCGGTGATCGACTACAAGTTGGTCGACGTTCCCGACCTGGGCTACTTCAGCACCGACCGCCCGCACCCGCGCGGTGAGCTGTTGCTGCGGACCGAGAACATGTTCCCCGGCTACTACAAGCGGGCCGAGACCACCGCGAACGTGTTCGACGAGGACGGGTACTACCGGACCGGTGACGTGTTCGCCGAGATCGCCCCGGACCGGCTGGTGTACGTCGACCGACGCAACAACGTGCTCAAGCTCGCCCAGGGTGAGTTCGTCACGCTGGCCAAGCTCGAGGCGGTGTTCGGCAACAGCCCGCTGATCCGCCAGATCTACGTCTACGGCAACAGCTCCCAGCCCTACCTGCTGGCCGTGGTGGTGCCGACCGAAGAGGCGTTGGCGGACAATGACATCGAGTCGCTCAAGCCCAAGATCGCCGACTCGCTGCAGAAGGTCGCCAAAGAAACCGGCCTGCAGTCCTACGAGGTGCCGCGCGACTTCATCATCGAGACCACCCCGTTCAGCCTAGAAAACGGTCTGCTGACCGGGATCCGCAAGCTGGCGTGGCCGAAGCTCAAGGCGCACTACGGCGAACGGCTCGAGCAGATCTACGCCGACCTGGCCGCCGGCCAGGCCAACGAGCTGGCCGAACTGCGCCGCAGCGGCGCCCAGGCGCCGGTGCTGCAGACCGTCAGCCGCGCCGCGGCCGCCATGCTGGGCGCGACGGCCGGCGACCTGTCACCCGACGCCCACTTCACCGATCTGGGTGGAGACTCGTTGTCCGCGTTGACATTCGGCAACCTGCTGCGCGAGATCTTCGACGTCGACGTGCCGGTGGGTGTGATCGTCAGCCCGGCCAACGACCTGGCGGCCATCGCCGCCTACATCGAGGCCGAGCGCCAGGGCTCCAAGCGGCCGACGTTCGCGGCCGTGCACGGACGCGGCGCCACCACGGTGCACGCCAGTGACCTCACGCTGGACAAGTTCCTCGACGAGGCCGTCCTGGCCGGCGCGCCGAGCCTGCCCAAGCCGGCGACCGAGGTGCGCACGGTGCTGTTGACCGGCGCGACCGGATTCCTGGGCCGCTACCTGGCGCTGGACTGGCTCGAGCGGATGGACATGGTCGACGGCAAGGTCATCGCACTGGTGCGGGCCCGCTCCGACGACGAAGCGCGCGCCCGGTTGGACAAGACCTTCGGCGTGGGCTCTCCCGAAAGCGACCCGAAGCTGCTGGCGCACTACCAGAAGCTGGCCGCCGACCACCTCGAGGTGATCGCGGGCGACAAGGGCGAGGCCAACCTCGGCCTGGACCAGCAAACCTGGCAGCGACTGGCCGAGGAGGTCGACACCATCGTCGACCCGGCGGCCCTGGTGAACCACGTGTTGCCCTACAGCGAGCTGTTCGGGCCCAACGCGCTGGGCACCGCGGAGCTGATCCGGATCGCGTTGACCTCCAAGCAGAAGCCGTACACCTACGTGTCGACGATCGGCGTGGGCGACCAGATCAAGCCGGGTGAGTTCGTCGAGGACGCCGACATCCGGCAGATCAGCGCCACCCGGGCGATCAACGACAACTACGCCAACGGCTACGGCAACAGCAAGTGGGCCGGCGAGGTGCTCCTGCGCGAGGCGCACGACCTGTGCGGTCTGCCCGTCTCGGTGTTCCGCTGCGACATGATCCTGGCCGACACCACCTACTCCGGTCAGCTCAACCTGCCCGACATGTTCACCCGGCTGATGCTGAGCCTGGTCGCCACCGGTATCGCGCCCGGTTCGTTCTACGAACTCGACGCCGACGGCAACCGGCAGCGGGCGCACTACGACGGCCTGCCGGTCGAGTTCATCGCCGCGGCGATCTCGACGCTGGGGACGCAGATCACCGACAGCGACACCGGCTTCCAGACCTACCACGTGATGAACCCGTACGACGACGGCATCGGTCTAGACGAGTACGTCGACTGGCTGGTCGAGGCCGGGTACTCGATCGAGCGCATCGCCGACTACTCCGAATGGCTGCGGCGGTTCGAGACGTCGCTGCGGGCCCTGCCGGATCGGCAGCGTCAGTACTCGCTGCTGCCGCTGTTGCACAACTACCAGAAGCCGGAAAAGCCGATCAACGGCTCGATGGCGCCCACCGATGTGTTCCGCGCGGCGGTGCAGGAAGCGAAAATCGGCCCCGACAAAGACATTCCGCATGTCACGGCGCCGGTGATCGTCAAGTACATCACCAACCTGCAGTTGCTCGGACTGCTCTAAGGGCAAACAAGCAATCGCCCAGTCCCGTTGCGGGACTGGGCGATTGCTGTTGATTGGCGCAGAACTACTGCTGCGGGTGCGGCCAACGCAGATACGCGGCGTTGGCGCCGGCCCCCGCGCCGGCGCGGTTACGGCGCCAGCCCCGCTTCGGCTCGGGGTCCGCCGCGGCGCGCGGCTTGGTCAGCGCGCCCGAGGAGACCTCGGCGGGCTCGTAAACCGAATCCCGGTAGGGCTCCACGCCCCCGGGGGCCGCGGCGGGTTCGGCCGCCACCGGATGTACGTCGCGGGCCAGGCGCACGGCGGTGCGGGCCAGCACGACCCCACCCACGAAGATGATCAGCGCGCCCAGGCCCGAGAAGTAGGTGACCTCGAGCACCGCGCGCTTGCGTTCGGTCGCCGCGATCGGGTCACCGGCGGAGCCGATTCCCAACAGCGGGGCGACCTGGCCGCCCACGACGAACCAGGCGCCGGCCAGCACGGCCAGCCAGCCGCCCAGCATGGCGGCGACCCGGTTTCCGGCGACGATCAACAACAGGCCGCCGAGCACGGTGGCCGCGCCCGGCGCCACTTCCAGCCAGCCCCGGGCGGAGCTCCACGCCCAATCCCGGTCCGGTGTATAGGCGAAATTAAAGTGCGGACCAACAAACGGTATTAACGCCCCCCAAGCTCCCAAAATGACCAGGAGCAATCCGCTGACCGCGCCTCGCGAACGCGGCATACTCAGCCCGCGGGTTTGGCCGTCTTGTGCGTATTTCATGACATCCCCTCGTTGAATACCGGGTCTGATTCCGGCCTGGGATGGTTACCCAGCGCCTTCCACTACTAACCCACGCGGCAAACGAAAGCCACCGCTAGCCGGGGGCTTTTGAGGCTGGTGAGACTGGTGTTACTAGTGAAGGCCGAGCAACAGGAGCACGATCGCGATCGCGGGAAACGCGCCCTGCGTCGCGGCGGCACGGGCCTTGTCGCGCGCCGACGCGACCAGCACCACCGCCGCCGCGGCCATCGACCCGACGCCGGCGAAGACGAGCGCCGCACCAATGCCCCTGTGCCCCAACGCGACTGCGGCGATGCCCACGCCGGTGACGATGGCCAGGAAAAGGTTGTAGAAGCCTTGGTTGAACGCCAGCGCCTTGGTGGTCTCGGCGTCGGCCGCGGTGGTGCCGAAGGTGGCGCGGGTGCGCGGCGAGGTCCAGGTCAACGATTCGATCACAAAGATGTAGACGTGCAGCAACGCCGCCAGCGCGGCGAACACCAATCCGGCGGCGATCATCGCTCCTCCTCGCTGTTCGGGCGCCGGTGAACTCTACCGATCGGGGGTTGACCGGGCCAGCCTGACGCGGCAAGGCCCCGGTAGCCGAGGGCTACCGGGGCCTTGCCGACTCAGCGGGTCAGGCGCCCGCGTGGTGGTGCCGGTGGAACAGGCCACCGCCTTCGCCGGTGCGCCGGCGGAACAGGCCGCCGCCGGTGCGTCCGCGGGGCTGCGGTCCGGCCGCGACGGCGTCGGTCCGCGCCGGCGCCGCGCCGCGGGTCTCGTCGTACATGGCCGGTTCGGCGGCCGGCACGGCCTCGCCCGCGACCGGCGCCGGGTGGCTCACCACGACGTCGCGCGCGTGCCGCACGGCCAGCCGCGCCACCGCGGCGCCGCCCAGGAACACGATTAGCGCACCCAGGCCGGTGAAGTAGGTGACCTCGAGCAGGGCGCGTTTGAGGTCCGTCGCCGCCACCGGTTGGCCGGCATCGCCGATCCGGAGCGTCGACGCGAACGCGCGGCCGACCACGAACCAGGCGCCGCCGACGACCGCCAGCCAGCCGCCGAACACGGCGCTGGCCCGATTGCCGGACATGAGCACCAGCAGGCCGCCCACCGCCGTCGCGACGCCGGGGAGCACCTCCAGCCAGCCCTTGGCCGTGGTCCACGTCCAGGCCGGATCGGCCATGTACGCCCAGTCGACGTTGGGCCCGAAGAAGGGCACCAGTGCGCCCCACGCGCCCAGCAGTATCAGCAGTAGCCCGGTTAGCGCGCCGCGGGTGCGTGGCATGTACAGCGCGCGGGGTCGGTCGTAGTCGTCGCTCGTGGTCCTCATCGGAACCTCCTTCAACAGGTATCGCTGCTGTGAGCCTGGTTACCCGGCGATGCCGGGGTGTAACCGGTCGACGGCCGCGCGCGTGTTTGCTGGGGCCGTCGCAGCGGGGGTGCACGCGGATGGCCCGGCGCCTGACCGGCGGCGGTCTAGCGGGTCTGACCAGGCCGGACGCCGGACCGCGCGAAGGGCCGGACGCCGCTGGGCGCAAAGGTCACGATTTGGCCGCGAAACGGCCCGGCGGCCACCGAACCAGCCGCTAGTCGAACAGGCCGGGTTGGCCCAGCCCGGTGACCCCGGCCGGCGGGGCCATGCCGAGGTGCGTCCACGCCTGGGCGGTGGCCACCCGGCCCCGCGGGGTCCGCGCGACCATGCCGGCGCGGACCAGAAACGGCTCGCACACCTCCTCGACGGTGGTGGCCTCCTCGCCCACCGCCACCGCCAGCGTCGACACCCCGACCGGGCCGCCGCCGAAGCTGCGGGTCAGCGCCGAGAGCACCGCCCGGTCCAGCCGGTCCAGGCCCAGCTCGTCGACGTCGTACACCGCCAGCGCGGCCTTGGCGACATCGCGGGTGATCACGCCGTCGGCGCGCACCTCGGCGAAGTCGCGAACCCGGCGCAGCAGCCGGTTGGCGATCCGCGGCGTCCCGCGCGAACGGCGGGCGATCTCCTCGGCCGCATCGCCGCCCAGCTCGATGCCCAGGATCCCGGCGGAGCGGGCCAGCACCCGCTCCAGCTCGGCGGGCTCGTAGAAGTCCATGTGCGCGGTGAAACCGAACCGGTCCCGCAGCGGGCCGGTCAACGCGCCGGACCGGGTGGTGGCGCCGACCAGGGTGAAGGGCGCCACTTCCAGGGGGATCGACGTCGCGCCGGGACCCTTGCCGACCACCACGTCGACCCGGAAGTCCTCCATGGCCAGGTACAGCATCTCCTCGGCGGGCCGGGCGATGCGGTGGATCTCGTCGATGAACAGCACGTCGTGCTCGACGAGGTTGGACAGCATGGCCGCCAAGTCACCGGCACGTTCCAGCGCGGGCCCGGACGTCAGCCGCAGCGAGGACCCCAACTCGGCGGCGATGATCATCGCCAGCGACGTCTTGCCCAGCCCCGGCGGACCGGACAACAGGATGTGATCCGGTGTGCCGCCACGGTTTTTGGCGCCCTCGATGACCAGCTGCAGCTGTTCGCGCACCCGCGGCTGGCCGATGAACTCGCGCAGCGAGCGCGGCCGCAGGCTGACGTCGATGTCGCCCTCGCCGGACGCCAGCGCGCCGGAGACCTCCCGGTCGGCGTAGTCGTCGCCGACGTCGTGCGGACTCATCGGGCCTTGCCCAGCAACGACAGGGCGGCGCGCAGGGCGCCCGAGGTGGTGGCGTCGTGCTCGGCGGCCAGCACCTTGTCAGTGGCTTCCTCGGCCTGCTTGACGGCGAACCCGAGCCCCACCAACGCCTCCACCACCGGCCCGCGGACCGCGTGGCCGTTGAGCGCCGCACCCGGCGACGCTCCCCCGCCCGCCCCGGCGGCGCCGACCTTGTCGCGCAGTTCCAGGACCATCCGTTCGGCGCTGCGCTTGCCGATGCCGGGCACCCGGGTGAGCGCGGTGACGTCGCCGTCGTACAGCGCCTGACGCAGCGCCGCGGCGTCGTGCACGGCCAGCGTCGCCATCGCCAGCCGGGGCCCCACCCCGGACACCGACAGCAGCGTCAGGAACAGGTCGCGGGTATCGGTGTCGGTGAAGCCGTACAACGTCATCGAGTCCTCGCGCACGATCATCGCGGTGATCAGCCGCGCCTCGGTCCCGGCCCGCAACGTGGACAGGGTCGACGGGGTCGCGTTCACCCGGTAGCCGACGCCGGCGGCCTCGATCACCACGTGATCGAGCGCCACCTCGAGGACCTCGCCCCGCACCGAGGCGATCATCGCGCGGCCTTCAGCTTGGCGCCCAACTTGGCGCGGTATTTCTCGCGCTGCTCGGCGGCCATCGCTTCGGCCGCGGCCATCCGGGCGATCATCGGGGCCCGCCAGCAGTGACAGATCGCCAGGGCCAGCGCGTCGGCGGCGTCGGCCGGCGACGGTTTGGCTTGCAGCGCAAGGATTCTGGTGACCATCGCGGTGACCTGCGCCTTGTCGGCCGCGCCGTTGCCGGTGACCGCGGCCTTGACCTCGCTGGGGGTGTGGAAGTGCACGTCGATGCCGCGTTTGGCGGCCGCCAGCGCGACCACGCCGCCGGCCTGAGCGGTGCCCATCACCGTCGACACGTTCAGTTGGGAGAACACCCGCTCGATCGCCACGACGTCGGGTTGGTGGGTGACCAGCCAATGCTCGACGGCGTCGCTGATCCGCAGCAGCCGCTCGGCCAGCGGCGCGTCCGACGGGGTGCGCACCACGTCGACGTCCAGCGCCACCACCGTGCGCCCGCGCCCGCTTTCGACGACCGACAGACCGCATCGGGTCAGGCCGGGATCGACGCCCATCACCCGCATTCCCGCTCCCACCTAGTAGAACAGCTGTTCGATACCCTAGCGGCCGGCGCCGACGGGCCCGGGTAGGACACGCGGCGCCACCCCCGATTCCCGCCGCGACGTTACGGCGCCGAACCCGCGAAAAAGCTGTTAGCTTTAGCCCACGTTCGCTCGAGCAAGGTGGCAACGAAGGGGTTGGCGTGGGATCTCTGCTGGTCATGATCGCCGTGGTGCTCTTCATCGCGTCCATCGTGGTGTTGGTGGTGGCTTTGCGGCGGCCCAAGCAGCCGGCCCAGCGGGGCGGGCGCCCGGATCCGCTCGCCGCCGACGCGATGCCCCAGTTCGGGCCGCGCCAGCTCGGGCCCGGCGCCATCGTCAGCTACGGCGGTACCGACTACATCGTGCGCGGTTCGGTCACCTTCCGCGAAGGCCCGTTCGTCTGGTGGGAGCACCTGCTGGAGGGCGGCGACCAGCCGCTCTGGTTCAGCGTCGAGGAGGACGACGGGCGCCTGGAACTCGCGCTGTGGGTGACCCGCAAGGACGTGCCGCTGCGGCCCGGCGACCCCTACGTCGTCGACGGCGTGATGTTCCACGAGTCCGAACGCGGCCGCGCCTCCTACACCACCGAGGGCACCACCGGCCTGCCGGCCGGCGGCGAGATGGAGTTCGTCGACTGCACCAACGCCGACGAGTCGGCGCTGCTCTCGTTCGAGCGCTGGGCCCCGGACATGCCCTGGGAGGTCTCGACGGGCAAGTCCGTCTCGCCGGGCGAGATCACCGTGTATTCGGCGCCCCCACCCAGCCCGGCGTAGCGCAGAGGTCAGGTCGGTGCCCCTTCATCAGCTCGCCGTGACCCCGGCCGATGTATCCGGCGAACGGCTGAGGCTGGCCCTCAACGCACCCGTGCCCGCGCCGCTGGCCAGCTGCCGGCTCGACCACCCCGGCGGCGGCCCGGCGCTACTGCTCGGGGTGCTCGGGGCCTCACACGTCGTCGCGGTGGAGCAGGCGTTCTCGGAGGAAATCTCTTGCACCGCGCGTAATCTCGGGGCCGACCTGCCCGAGCGCACCGACGCGCCCGGCTACCGCCTGCGGTCGCGCACCGACACCCACGACGAGGCGAGCTTTCGCCGGCTCGCACGGGACCTGCGCGCCCGGTGCGCCCGAGCGGGCTGGCTCGGCGGCACCTTCCCCGGCGACGACGCCGCACTGACCGTGCTGGCCGCCGAAGCCGACGGCGCCGGCTGGCGCTGGCGGACCTGGCACCTCTACCCGGGGCGGCACGGCGGAACGGTGGTCCACACGGCCAGCCGGTGGCGCCCGTGAGCCGCAACCGCCTGTTCGTGATCGCCGGCGTGCTGGGCGCGGCCGGCCTGGCGTGCCTGATCTTCGGAATCATCTTGTTGCAGAAAAACATTGGGTCATACGTCGCCGGGCACTATCACGAATACGCCCGCGACGTGAACGGGACTCGCTACCAGTGCAGCGGGTCCCCCGACCAGGTGGCCGACGCGCTCGCCGACTATGCCGAACCCAACGCGCGGGCCGACAACGGCAAAACCGAGTACCTGCGCTACAGCAACAACATCGTGATCGTCGGGCCCGACGGCGGCTACCCGTGCAGCATCCGCGTCGAACCCCTGAGCGCCGGATACAGCCACGGCGCCTTCATCTTCCTCGGCCCCGGGTTTTCCCCCGGATCCCCATCGGGCGGCGCCGGAGGCACCCCCGGCGGCCCCGGCGGAACCAAATGACTCCCACCACCGCAAAGGAGAGCACCATGTATCTCGCCGTCGAGATCGGCACCGTCGACCTCAATCCCGTGCTGAAGGGCGCGGTCGCGACCATCCTGTACTTCGCGGTCGGCATGGCCGTGCTGCTCGTCGGGTTTTACGCGGTCGACGTGCTGACCCCGGGCAAGCTGCGCCAGCTGGTGTTCATCGACCGCCGGCCCAACGCGGTGGTGGTCGCCGGCGCGATGTACATCGCGCTGACGATCGTGATCATCACCGCGATCGCCAACAGCTACAGCCAGCTGGGCCAGGGCCTGGTGGGCGTGGCGGTGTACGGGTTGATGGGCGTGATCCTGCTGGGCGTCGCGCTGTTGACCATGCACCTGCTGATCCCGGGCAGTTTCCACGAGCACATCGACGAGCCCGAGCTGCATCCGGGATCGTTCGCGGTGGCGCTGATACTGCTCGCCGTGGGAGGGGTGACCGCCGCGGCGGTGTCATGAGCGCGGTCGGGTCTGCGGGCGAGGTGCGGGCGCCCGAGGCGATGTGGCCCGCGGCGACGTCGGGGCGGTGGCGGGCGCTGTTGCTGGCCGCCGTGGCGGCCTGCGCGGCGTGCGGCATCATCTACGAACTCGCGCTGCTGACGCTGTCGGCGAGCCTAGACGGCGGCGGCATCGTCGCCACGTCGCTGATCGTCGCGGGCTACATCGCCGCGCTGGGCGTGGGCGCCCTGGTGGTCAAACCCCTGCTGGCGCACGCCGCGATCACCTTCATCGCCGTCGAAGCGCTGCTGGGCATCGTCGGCGGCCTGTCGGCGGCGGCGCTGTACGTGGCGTTCGCGTTCCTGGACGGGTCCGACGGGTCGACGTGGGTGCTGGCGGTGGGCACCGCGCTGATCGGCGGCCTGGTCGGTGCCGAGGTGCCGCTGCTGATGACGCTGCTGCACCGGGGGCGGACAGGGCCCGACGAAGACCAGGCGGCCGATGCCGGCCGCACGCTGGCCAACCTCAACGCCGCGGACTACCTGGGCGCGCTGCTGGGCGGGCTGGTCTGGCCGTTCCTGCTGCTGCCGCAACTGGGGATGATCCGCGGCGCCGCGGCCACCGGCATGATCAACCTGGCCGCGGCGGCCGTCGTCGCGGTTTTCCTTCTGCGCCAAGTGGTTTCGATACGGCAGCTGGCGTTGGCGCTGGGCGCGCTGGCCGCCGCCGCGGCGCTGCTGGCCACCCTGCTGTTGCGCTCGGCGGACGTCGAAACCACAAGCAGGCAAAGGCTTTACGCGGACCCGATCATCGCCTACCGGCACACGGCCTATCAGGAGATCGTGGTGACCCGCCGCGGCAACGACACCCGGCTGTATCTGGACGGCGGGCTGCAGTTCTCCACCCGCGACGAATACCGCTACACCGAGAGCCTCGTCTACCCCGCCCTCGGCGGGGTTTCCCAAGGCGCACGATCGGTGCTGGTGCTCGGCGGCGGAGACGGTCTGGCGGCCCGCGAATTGCTGCGTGTGCCCGGCATTTCCACGATCGTGCAAGTCGAGCTCGATCCCGCGGTGATCGACATCGCGCGCACCACGCTGCGCAACGCCAACGGCGGTTCGTTGGACAACCCGCGGGTGGCCGTGGTGACCGAGGACGCGATGAACTGGTTACGCCGGCCGAACGTGGACCGCTTCGACGCGGTCATCGTCGACCTTCCCGACCCCGACACACCGGTGCTGGGCCGGTTGTACTCGGCGGAGTTCTACGCGCTGATCGCCCGGGCGCTGACCCCCGGTGGGCTGATGGCGGTGCAGGCGGGCAGCCCCTTCTCCACCCCGACGGCGTACTGGCGCACGGTGTCGACGATCCGCGCCGCCGGCTACGCCGTCACGCCGTATCACGTGCACGTGCCCACGTTCGGGGACTGGGGATTCGCCCTGGCCCAGCGCGGCGACGCCGCCCCCGCACCGAGGGTGCCCGCGAATGCGCCGCCGCTGCGTTTCCTCAATCAGCAGGTGCTCGACGCCGCCGGCGTCTTCTCCGGTGACATCGGCCCGCGGCCGGTGGAGCCGTCGACCCTGGACAATCCGCGCATCGTCGAGGACATGCGGCACGGCTACGACTAAAACCGGGGTCGGGCCCGCGAAAAGTGGCCACCCTGAGCCGGCGTGTCGTCTCCGCGAACGAAAGGACCGAACCGAAATGCAGAAACCGCGGTTGGTGGGCGAGGCGCGCCGGGCCCTCGTGCTGTTGGGCACAGTGTTCGGTCTCGCGATGCTCGGTGCTGGTGGGGCAAGTGCCGATGGTCCGGTCCAGTTGAGAAGCCGGTTAGGCGATGCCTGTGTGGACGGCCCGGGATCGGGATGGCTGGCCCCGGTGGTGGTCAACCCGTGCAACGGTGCGGACTCGCAGCGTTGGACTCTCAGCGGTATCGGGCGACTCGAGAGCGCGGCCTTTCCCGGGCAATGCCTGAATTCCGACGGCACGGGGGCGGCGCACCTCGTGGCCTGTTGGGACAGCCAGCGGTGGAACGTGCAGCCCAACGGCCAGATCACGGCCGTCCTGGGTGGTTGCCTCGCCGTCCTCGGCGGCCCCGACCCGGGGACCTGGGTGTCAACCCGCTGGTGCAATGGAGATCCAGGCCAGGGGTGGGATATCGTACCCTGACGCCGCAGGCCTATTCTTCGTCGAGCGCGGCCAGCACCTCGTCGGACAGGTCGACGTTCGTCCAGACGTTCTGCACGTCGTCACTGTCCTCCAGGGCGTCGACGAGCTTGAACACCTTGCGCGCGCCCTCGACGTCGACCGGCACGCTGACGGACGGCTGGAAGCTGGCCTCCGCGGACTCGTAGTCGATGCCGGCGTCCTGTAGTGCGGTGCGTACCGCGACCAGGTCGGTCGGCTCGGAGATGATCTCGAAGCTGTCGCCGAGGTCGTTGACGTCCTCGGCGCCGGCGTCCAGCACCGCGGTCAGCACGTCGTCCTCGGTCAGGCCGTTCTTCTCCAGCGTGACGACGCCCTTGCGGGTGAACAGGTAGGACACCGAGCCGGGATCGGCCATGTTGCCGCCGTTGCGGGTGACCGCGACCCGGACCTCGCCGGCGGCCCGGTTGCGGTTGTCGGTCAGACACTCGATGAGCACCGCCACGCCGTTGGGCCCGTAGCCCTCGTACATGATGGTCTGGTAGTCGGCGCCGCCGGCTTCCTCGCCCGCCCCACGCTTGCGGGCGCGCTCGATGTTGTCGTTGGGCACCGAGGTCTTCTTCGCCTTCTGGATGGCGTCGTAGAGCGTCGGGTTGCCCGCCGGGTCACCGCCGCCGGTGCGGGCGGCGACCTCGATGTTCTTGATCAGCCGGGCGAACTCCTTGCCCCGGCGCGCGTCTTTGACGGCCTTCTGGTGCTTGGTGGTGGCCCACTTGGAATGGCCGCTCATCGCTGTCCTATCTGAAAGTCCTCTTGTTTTTGTGGCCAGACGAGTCTACGTGGACGCCCGATGCGCCGACCGTCACGCCAGCATGGCAGTCGTTACCGGACGTCACTCCTGCGTGACGCTCGGCGGCCCCGGTGCGGTCAATCGTCACCTCCGGTGACGAGGTCGACGAACAGGTGGTGGATGCGCCGGTCGCCGGTCATCTCGGGGTGAAACGCCGTCGCCAGGTTGCGTCCTTGCCGCACCGCGACGCCATGTCCGGCCGCGCTGGCCAGCACCTCGACGCCGTCGCCCGTGCGCTCCACCCAGGGGGCGCGGATGAACACCGCGCGCACCGGATCGTCGAGCCCAGCGAACGGGATGTCACCCTCGAACGAGTCGACCTGTCGTCCAAAAGCGTTGCGCCGCACCGTCATATCGATCGCCCGCAGCGGTAGCGCCTCGCGCCCGCCCGCGCCGGCGTCCAGAATCTCGCTGGCCAGCAGGATCATCCCGGCGCAGGCGCCGTAGGCGGGCAGCCCGTCGGCCAGCAGGCCCCGCAACGGCTCCAGCAGCCCGAGATCTCCCAGCAGATGGCTCATGGTGGTCGATTCGCCACCGGGGATGACCAACCCGTCGACCGACTCGAGCTCGCTGCGCCGCCGCACCGGCATCGATTCGGCGCCGGCCTCGCCCAGGGCGGCCAGGTGCTCGCGGGTGTCGCCCTGCAGCGCCAGCACCCCGATCCTGGGATGGGTCACGGCGCGCTCACGTCGGCTGGTATCCGCGCTTGAAGCGGGTCAGCCCCTCCTGCATGACCGCCGCGACCATCTCACCGGACTGGGTGAAGATCTTGCCCTGGCACAGCGAGCGGCCGCCGCTGGCCGACGGCGAGCTCTGGTCGTAGAGCAGCCATTCGTCGGCCCGGAACGCCCGCATGAACCACATCGCGTGGTCCAGCGACGCCACCTGCAGGTGCTCGCGCACGTCGAGATGGGTGACCTGGGCCGATCCCAGCAGCGTCAGGTCGCTCATGTAGGCCAGCGCGCAGATGTGCAGCACCGGGTCGTCCGGCAGCGGATCACGATGGCGGAACCACACCTGCTGCTGGGAAGCCTTGCCCGGCGACAGCTGCAGCCGATCGCGCGGCACGATGCAGACGTCCCACTCCTCGAACTGCTTGAATCCGGCGTCGTCGAAGACCTTGATCGAGTCCAGCCCCGGCAGCCCGTCCGGCGGCGGCGCGGCCGGCATCGGGTCCTGGTGGTGGATGCCCTCCTGGTCGGTATGGAAGGAGGCGCCCATGGAAAAGATGATTTCGCCGTGCTGGATGGCGTTCACCCGCCGGGTGGCGAAGGACCCGCCGTCGCGGGAGCGCTCGACGATGAAGACCGTGCGCTCCTTGGCGTCCCCGGGCCGCAGGAAGTACCCGTGCAGCGAATGCACCTGATAGTGCGGGTCGACGGTGCGCACCGCCGACACCAGCGACTGCCCGGCTACATGCCCCCCGAAGGTGCGCTGCAAAAATCCCGACTCTGGGCTGAAGATGCTGCCCCGGTAGATGTTGAACTCGAGTTGCTCGAGATCAAGAATCTCTTCGATCGCCACGGAGAAGTTTTACCAGCCGCGTTCGGCCAGCCGGTGCGGCTCCGCGATCTGTTCGACGTTGATGCCGACCATCGCCTCGCCCAACCCGCGCGACACCTTGGCCAGCACGTCGGGGTCGTCGTAGAACGTGGTCGCCTTGACGATCGCGGCAGCGCGCGCGGCGGGGTCACCGGACTTGAAGATGCCCGAGCCCACGAACACGCCCTCGGCGCCGAGCTGCATCATCATCGCCGCATCCGCCGGGGTGGCGATGCCGCCCGCGGTGAACAGCGTCACCGGCAGCTTGCCCGCCCGGGCCACCTCCACGACCAGGTCGTAGGGGGCCTGCAATTCCTTTGCGGCCACGAACAATTCGTCTTCGGACAGCGATGTCAGGCGGCGGATCTCGCCGCCGATGGCCCGCATGTGCGTGGTCGCGTTGGAGACGTCGCCGGTGCCGGCCTCACCCTTGGAGCGGATCATGGCCGCGCCCTCGCTGATGCGCCGCAGCGCCTCACCGAGGTTGGTCGCCCCGCACACGAACGGCACGGTGAACTTCCATTTGTCGATGTGGTGGGTGTAGTCGGCCGGGGTGAGCACCTCGGACTCGTCGACGTAGTCCACGCCGAGGCTCTGCAGGATCTGCGCCTCGACGAAGTGGCCGATGCGGGCCTTGGCCATCACCGGGATGGTCACCGCGGCAATGATGCCCTCGATCATGTCCGGGTCGCTCATCCGCGACACCCCGCCCTGGGCGCGGATGTCGGCGGGCACCCGTTCCAGCGCCATGACGGCGACGGCGCCGGCGGCCTCGGCGATCTTGGCCTGCTCGGGGGTGACGACGTCCATGATGACGCCGCCCTTGAGCATCTCGGCCATGCCGCGCTTGACGCGCGCCGTCCCGGTTCGCCCGTTGCCGTTCGGGGGGTGGGCGGTACTCACTGCTTGATCTCCTTCAACCGTTGTCGACCCAGTCTAATGAGGCGCTTTGGCCGCGTTCACCACGCGGAGTCAGCGGATGGACAGCAGCGGGCCGGGCGCGCGGCCGCCGGCCAGCGCGGCCGCGTCGGTGAGCAGTCCGGATAGCTGCATGGGATACACCGTCTCCCCCGCCGCCACCAGCTGCGCGATGTCAGCAGCGTCACACCAGCGGTGGCCGTGGATGTAGCTGCGTTCCAGCTCGGTTCGTCCGGTGCGCGACGGCTCGAACCGCCGGGTGCGGTAGACGAAGTAGAACTCCTCGCTGTCGATCAGCGAGCCGTTGAACTCGAAGACCTCGTCGCGGCGCCAGACCGGCCCGATCATCTCGGCCGGCGCGACCCGCAGGCCGGTTTCCTCGGCCAGCTCCCGCGCGGCGGCCTCGGCCAGCCGCTCCCCTTGCTGAACTTCGCCGCCCACCGTGAACCACCATTTCGGCGCGTGCCGCTCGGCCAGCGCGGGGTCCGACCCGCACAGCAGCAGCACCGCGCCGGTCTCGTCGAGCAGCACGACGCGCGCCGAGGTGCGGTGGTTGAGGACGCCGTGATCGCCGTGGGCCAGCGCGTGTGGTCGCTCGACGATCTCGAAATAGCTCGGCAGCGCCGCGGTGCCGCCCAGGTGAAAGAGCCGCACCAGGGGCCGTTCGGCCAGGGCCAGGGTGTCGCGGACCGCGTCGTTGTGGAAGCGGCGGGCCAGCACCACCCGGGCCTCGGCGTCGGCCAGCTCGGCGATCAGCCCGGCCGGCAGCGACGCCGGATCGACGACGGCCAGCGCGGCCGACAGCTCGTTCTCGGCGTTCTCCCGCGCGGGCCGGGGCGCGCCTTCGGCGGCGTCGGCCAGCGCCGCCAGCCGTCGCCCTTCGGACGCGCCGCCGTAGGCGTCGATGGCGACCGCGCGCGACACCACCGCGCGCCGGGCCAGCGCGCCGTCGAGTGCCTGCCAGGACAGGTCGTAGCGGACGTGCAGCCGGTCCAGCCGGTTGGCGGTCCGGTAGGCCCAGGCGCCGACGACCGCCAGCACCGCGACGAAGACCGCGATGGCGACAATCAGCCATGTCATCAACTGGCCACCTCAACCTTGGCGCCTGACGCGGCGACCGTCTCGTACACCCGCATGATCTGGCTGGCGACCACTGACCAGTCGTAGCGCTGGACAGCTGCCGAACCGGCCGCCACATATCGTTCCCGCAGCACATCATCCTCCAGCACCGCGATCAGCGCATCGGCAAGCGCGTCGCTGTCGCCGACGGGCACCAGGCAGCCCACGTCACCGTTGGCCAGCACGCGCCGGAAGGCGTCCAGGTCGCTGGCCACCACCGGCGTCCCGGCGGCCAGCGCCTCGACGAGGACGATGCCGAAGCTCTCCCCGCCGAGGTTGGGCGCGCAATACACGTCCGCGCTGCGCATGGCCGAGGCCTTCCCGGCATCGTCGACCTGCCCCAGAAAGCGGAGGCGGTCCACGAATTCGCCTGCCGCGACGCGCAATTGGTCCTCGTCGCCGCGGCCGACGACCAGCAGCTGCACGTCATCGAACCGCTCGACCAGCCCGGGCAGCGCCTCGAGCAGCACCGACATGCCCTTGCGCGGTTCGTCGTAGCGGCCCAGGAACAGCACGGTCTTGCCGGCGCGCGGGTAGCCGTCCAGGGGCGGGGCGGAGGCGAACGAGGCGACGTCGACGCCGTTGGGGATCTCCACCGCGTCGGTGCCCAGCGCCTCCATCTGCCAGCGTCGCGCCAGGTCGGAGACCGCGATCCGGCCGACGATCTTCTCGTGCATCGGGCGCAGGATGCCCTGAAACACCGTCAGCGTCAGCGATTTGGTGGTCGACGTGTGAAACGTCGCCACGATCGGGCCCTCGGCGATGTTGAGGGCCAGCATGGACAGGCTCGGTGCGTTCGGCTCGTGCAGGTGCAACACGTCGAATTCGCCTTCGGCGAGCCACTTTTTGACCTTGCGATGAGTGGCCGGCCCGAACCGCAGCCGGGCCACGGACCCGTTGTAGGGAATCGGGACGGCCTTGCCGGCCGAGACGACGTAGTCGGGCAGCGCGGCGTGCGGCGAGGACGGCGCGAGCACGCTGACGTCATGGCCCCGGGCGCGCATCACCTCGGCCAGTTGCAGGACGTGCGACTGCACCCCGCCCGGAACGTCGAACGAGTAGGGGCAGACCATCCCGATCCGCATCAGGTGTCCTTTAGCCGGGCCTGCTTGGCTTCCGGGAGGTCGGCCAGCCACTGCGGCTGCATCATGTGCCAGTCCTCGGGACGGGCGGCGATGTTCTTGGCGAAATGATCGGCCAACACCTGGGTGATGGCGCCGACGTCGCCGCCGGTGCAATCCAGCGGCGACTGTATGTCGACGCCCCAGCCCCGCTCCTCGAACCAGCAGTGCGCCGGCAGCAGGGCCGCGCCGGTCGCGATCGCGAGCTTCGCCGGCCCGGCCGGCATCCGGGTGGGCTCACCGAAGAAGTCGACCTGCACGCCGGTGCGGGTCAGGTCGCGCTCGGCCATCAGGCACACCACCCGGTTGGCCCGCAGCCGATCGCACAACACGTCGAACGCCGGCCGCTCTCCCCCGGACAGCGGCAGCACCTCGAAGCCGAGGCCCTCGCGGTAGGCGATGAAGCGCCGATAGAGCGACTCGGGTTTGAGGCGCTCGGCGACGGTGGTGAAGGTGCCGTGGGTCTGCGCCAGCCATACCCCGGCCATGTCCCAGTTGCCGCTGTGCGGCAAGGCGATCACCGCGCCGCGGCCGCTGGCCAGCGCCGCCTCGATGTTCTCTCGCCCCAGCACCGAGTCGTGCAGCGCGCGGCCCACCGCAACCAGGTCCATGCCCGGCAGCCGGAACGCCTCGCGCCAGTAGCGGGCGTAGGAGGCCAGCGAGGCCCGCATCAGCGAGTCCGGCACCTCCTCGGGCGGTACAGCAATGACGCGGGCCAGGTTCTTGCGCAGCTGGTCGGGGCCGCCGCCGCGCGCGGCATAGCGCGCCCCGGCCTCAAAGGCGTTGCGCGCGGCGAACTCCGGCATCGCCCGCACCGCCATCCACCCCGAGGCGTACGCCCAGTCGGCGCCCATCCCGCCGGTCAGGCGGCCCACCGTCCGGCTGGCCAGCTGGCGGGCCATCCGACGTTGCGCCCCAAGCGTTTTCATGCCCGGCGGAGTGGGAATCACGGGCCGTCCGATCCGACCAGCCGGTCGGTCGCCCCCGGCGAGGTGCGCACCGCGTGCAGCCGCTGCGCGCAGGTGAGCAGGCTGGCCAGCGCCAGCACCCACATCGCGACCGGCAGCGCGGGCGGCCAGGCGACGTAGGGAAAGTCCGACACGCCCGCGCCGACCAGCACGATGATCAGCCGCTCCGGCCGTTCGATCAGGCCCCCGTCGCCGCGCAGCCCGCTGGCTTCCGCGCGGGCCTTGATGTAGGAGATCACCTGCGAGGTGACCAGGCAGATCAGCGTCGCCACCGCCAGCAGCTTGTCGTGCAGGCCGAAGACGATCCACCACAGCAGCCCGCAGAACACCGCGCCGTCGCTGACCCGGTCGCAGGTGGCGTCCAGCACCGCGCCGAATCGGGTGCCGCCGCCGCGTTCCCGGGCCATCGCCCCGTCGAGCATGTCGAAGAGGACGAAGAACCAGACCACCAGCGTGCCGATGAACAGCTTGCCCATCGGGAACAGGATCAGCGCCCCCGCCACCGCGACGATGGTGCCCAGGACGGTGACGACGTCGGGGGTCAATCCCAGCCGCAGGCATGCCCGTGCGGTCGGAGTGGTCAGCCGCGCGAACGCCGCCCGCGACAGGAACGGCACTCTACTCATGCGCGCCGCTCTCCCCCGCAAGCGGGAGGCGCCCCCGCCTCATCGCTTCGTCCCCCGCAAGCGGGTGGTACCCCCGCTGCATCGTCGCCGGCGCAGCTCATGGTTGTTTCGTCCACTCCGTGGCCAGCAGCTGACGCGTCTCGCGCAGCAATTGCGGGATCACCTTGGACCCGCCGATGATGGTGATGAAATTCGCGTCGCCACCCCAGCGCGGCACCACGTGCACGTGCAGGTGTTCGGCCAGCGAGCCACCCGCCGACGTCCCCAGGTTCAGGCCGACGTTGAAACCGTGCGGCCGGGACACGTTCTTGATGACGCGAATCGCCTTCTGAATGAAGGACATCAGCTCCGCGCTTTCCGGGTCGGTCAGATCCTCGAGTTCGGAGACCCGCCGATAGGGCACCACCATCAGGTGGCCGGGGTTGTACGGGTACAGGTTGAGCACGGCGTAGACGAGTTCGCCGCGGGCGACCACCAGGCCGTCTTCGTCGGCGAGGTGCGGAATGTCGGTGAACGGCTGCTCGCTCTTGCTCGACGAGTTGGGGTCGCGCTTCAGCGGCGCCTCGGCCAGGTAGGTCATCCGGTACGGCGTCCACAGCCGCTGCAGGTGGTCTTGCTCGCCGACACCCCTGTCCAGGATGGTGTCATCGGTGCCCTGCTCGGCGGGTTGGCGATCACTCACAGTCACTCACCACTTGACACTTTCACGAGTTCGGCTGTGGGCACGGAATTCTCGCGATCGGCGATCCACTTCACGATCGCGTCGACCGCGCTGTCGCGGGGCACGCCGTTGATCTGGGTGCGGTCCCCGAACCGGAAGCTGACGGCGCCGGCCTCGACGTCGCGGTCGCCGGCCAGCAACATGAACGGGACCTTCTGATTGGTGTGGTTGACGATCTTCTTGGCCATCCGGTCGTCGCTGGCGTCGACCTCGATCCGCACACCGTGCGATTTCAACTGTGCGGCAATGCTTTCCAGGTATTCCACGTGGTCGTCGGCGACCGGTATGCCCACCACCTGCACCGGCGCCAGCCACGCCGGGAACGCCCCCGCGTAGTGCTCGGTGAGGATGCCGAAGAATCGCTCGATCGATCCGAACAGCGCGCGGTGGATCAGCACCGGCCGCTGCCGCGACCCGTCGGACGCGGTGTATTCCAACTCGAATCGGTCGGGCATGTTGAAGTCGAGCTGGATGGTCGACATCTGCCAGCTGCGGCCCAACGCGTCCTTGACCTGCACCGAGATCTTCGGGCCGTAGAACGCCGCGCCGCCGGGGTCGGGAACGAAATGCAACCCGGACGCCACGGCGACCTCGCGCAGGACTTCGGTGGCCTCGTCCCACATCTCGTCGGAGCCCGAGTACTTCTCCGGGTCCTTGGTGGACAGTTCCAGGTAGAAGTCGTTGAGCCCGTAGTCGGCCAGCAGGTCGAGCACGAAGCGCAGCAGCGAGGTCAGCTCGTCGCGCATCTGCTCCCGCGTGCAGTAGATGTGGGCGTCGTCCTGGGTCATGCCGCGCACCCGGGTCAGGCCGTGCACCACGCCCGACTTCTCGTAGCGGTACACGCTGCCGAATTCGAAGAGCCGCAACGGAAGCTCACGGTACGAGCGGCCGCGCGACCGGTAGATCAGGTGGTGCATCGGGCAGTTCATCGGCTTGAGGTAGTAGTCCTGCCCGGGCTTGCGCACCGTGCCGTCCGCGTTGAACTCCGCGTCGAGGTGCATCGGCGGGTACATGCCGTCGGCGTACCACTCGAGGTGGCCCGACGTGATGTACAGCTGTTCCTTGGTGATGTGCGGGGTGTTGACGAACTCGTAACCGGCCTCGATGTGCTTGCGCCGCGAGTACTCCTCCAGCTCGCGACGGATGATGCCGCCCTTGGGGTGGAAAACCGCCAGGCCGGAACCGATTTCGTCGGGGAAACTGAACAGGTCCAGCTCGACGCCCAGCCTGCGGTGGTCGCGGCGCTGGGCCTCTTCGATCAGCTCGAGGTAGGCGTCCAGCGCCTCCTGTGACTCCCAGGCGGTGCCGTAGATGCGTTGCAGACTGGCGTTGCTCTGGTCGCCGCGCCAGTAGGCGGCCGAGCTTCGGGTCAGCTTGAACGCCGGGATGTGCTTGGTCGTCGGGATGTGCGGACCCCGGCACAGATCACCCCAAACCCGTTGCCGGGTACGGGGATTGAGGTTGTCATAGGCGGTGAGTTCGTCATTGGAACCAGGGGGGCCGACCTCCATTATTTCGGGGTCGCCGGACTTGTCGTCGACGAGTTCGAGCTTGTACGGCTCGTTGGCCAGCTCGGTGCGCGCCTGGTCCTTGGACTCGTACACCCGCCGCTCGAACAGCTGGCCCTCTTTGACGATCTGGCGCATCCGCTTTTCCAGCTTGGCCAGATCTTCCGGTGTGAACGGCTCCGGCACGTCGAAGTCGTAGTAGAAGCCGTCGGTGATCGGCGGCCCGATCCCCAGCTTGGCTTGCGGGAACAGCTCCTGGACGGCTTGGGCCAGTACGTGGGCGGCCGAATGCCGGATGACGCTGCGGCCCTCGTCGGTGTTGGCGGCCACCGGGACCACCTCGGCGTCGGCGTCGGGCGTCCAGCTCAGGTCGCGCAGCTTTCCCGAGTCGTCGCGCACCACCACGACGGCATCGGGCGTGCCGCGCCTCGGCAACCCGGCTTCGCCGACCGCGGCGGCCGCGGTGGTCCCGGCGGGCACCCGGATAGGGGCAAGCGGGACGTGGTTGGCGGGGGCGCTCATGAGGCTGGTTCTCCAAGGTTGGTCGTGTGAGGCGTCGATCGCTGCAATGCTATCGGGGCCGACCCCGCTCAGGGCTGGCCAGGTTTGAGCCGCACGAACAACGCGTCGGCTTCGGTCAGCAACCGATCACCGTCGGTCAGCCGGCCTGACACGAAGATCTTGCGCCCGTCCACCCGATCGACGCCCGCGTCGAACTGCAGTTCCTTTTCGATCGGGACGATGTGGCGGTAGTCGATCTTGAGGTAGGCGGTGCGCTGGCGCGGGTTGCCGGTGAGCACCGAGGCCGACAACCCGAGGACCGAGTCGAACAGCATGCCCAGCGCGCCGCCGTGCACGGCGCCATTGCGGCCCAGGTGGAACCGGGCGAAGCGGGCCTGGCCGTGGACGCGGCCGTCGTCGCCTCTGTGCGCCGACATCGGGATGGTCAGGATGTTGCCGCGCATCGGCAGGTCCATCCGCCGGCCCGACGGGGACGCCCATTCGTCGGCGTCGTACGGGGCCAGCAGCGCCGACACCTTCTCCAGCAGGTCGGCCGCCTCGGTGATCACCTCATCGGGCGCGTCGGCGGCCCGGGCGTGATCCTGCAACGAGCGCACGGCGTCGATGAACCTGCCGTAGTCGGGCCCGCCCTTGGTCGTCGGTTCCGGCGGATTGAACCCGCCGCCGGGGTGTCGCTGGTGTTCGGCCACCACCACACCGTATTGCCCGGCCGGCGGGCTTTCGCGCGGTGGTTAGGCCGGCTGCTGGGCGCCGGCCGCCGACAACGTCTCGAATTCGTCGTCGGACAGCTCGATCTCGGCGGCGGCGACGTTCTCCTCGAGGTGCGCGACCTTGGACGTCCCCGGGATCGGCACCATAACCGACGAGCGTTTCAGCAGCCAAGCCAGCGCCAACTGTGACGGCGAGGCGTCGTGGTCGGCGGCGATGCGCTGCAGCGGACCGTCGGCGGCCGCCAGCGGCCCGGCCGCCAGCGGGAACCACGGGATGAACCCGATGCCCTGTTTGGTCGCCTCGTCCAGCAGCGGCTCGGCGCTGCGGGCCGTCAGGTTGTACATGTTCTGCACCGAGACGATCTCGGTGATGCGCAGGGCGGTCTTCAGCTGGTCGACGTCGATCTCGGACAGGCCGATGTGGCGGATCTTGCCTTCGTTCTTCAGGGTGAGCAGCTCGCCCACCTGGTCTTCCAGCGGGAAGTTCGCATCGATGCGGTGCAGCTGGAACAGGTCGATGGTGTCGACGCCCAGCCGGCGCAGGCTCATCTCGCATTCCTGGCGCAGGTAATTCGGGTTGCCCAACGGAATCCAGACGTCGGGGCCCGTGCGCAGCAGCCCCGCCTTGGTCGCGATCACCAGGCCGTCGTAGGGGTGTAGCGCCTCGCGGATGATCTCCTCGGAGTAGTACGGGCCGTAGGAGTCGGCGGTGTCGATGAAGTTCACCCCGAGTTCGACTGCCCGCCGCAGCACCCGGACGCACTCGTCGCGGTCGTCGGGCGGGCCCCACACGCCCTTGGCCGTCAGGCGCATGGCGCCGAAGCCGAGTCGGTTGACGGTCAGGTCACCGCCGAAGGTGAATGTTCCGGACGCCCCTGCAACAGTTTTCGTGTTTTCTGCGGTCACACCTTTAGACCGTACGCGCCGACTGCCACCGCGCATCCCGGCGTGGCAAGCTGAGCACGTGGACCTGCGCGCGCTCGAGGAACTACCCCTGACCTACCCCGAAGTGGGGGCGACCGCGAGCGGCGATCTGCCCGCCGGCTACGACCATCAACACGCCGAGCGCCAAATCGGCACGGGCCAGCAGCGTTTCGAGCAGGCCGCGGCCGCCGTCATGCGCTGGGGCATGCAGCGCGGGTCCGGGTTGCGCGTGCAGGCCAGCTCCGAGATCGCCGTCGTCGACGCGGTGGTGGTGGTGAAGCTGGGCTTTGTGCCGGCACCCTGCCGCGTCGTCTACGTCGTCGACGAACCCGACATCCGCGGCTTCGGCTACGGCACCCTGCCGGGCCATCCGGAGTCCGGCGAGGAACGCTTCGTGGTGCGGCGCGACCCGGCCACCTCGGCGGTGTACGCGGAGGTGTCGGCCTTCTCCCGGCCCGCGACCTGGTGGAGCAAGGCCGGCGGGCCGGTGGTGAAGGTCGGTCAGCGCCTCATCGCCAGGCGCTACCTGCGGGCGGTGTGACCGTCATCGGGTGGTGACGGCACCCCCGATGGCGCCCGTGTGCACGCCCTGCGCCAGCCGGGCCAGCGCGATTGCGCCGACGAGCAGACCGAAGTCGCGCAGCGCGACGTCGTAGAAGCCGGGCCCGCTGACCAGGTCGATGATGATGCCGGCCAGCCACGCCGCGACCACCCAGGCGCCGAGCCGCGGCGCCACCGCGACCAGCAGCCCGGCCACGATCTCGATGACCCCCACCAGGTACATGCACTGATCGGCGGTGCCGGGCACCAGATCGTCGATCCATCCGGCCAGGTACATGCTCCAGCGATGCGGGTGCGTCAGCAGGTTGAAGAACTTGTCCAGGCCGAAAACGATGGGCGCGACCGTGAATACGGCGCGCAGCGCGAAGTATGCCGAGTAGGCCGGATCCCGCAGCTGATCGGCCAGGGCGTTGGTGGTGCTGACGTGGTTGGTGCTCATGGCGACCTCCATTTCTAACGGATATATTTTGAACGTTAGATTGGGTAGACTGTAGCGTCAAGGATTTTGTCTGTTAGAACGGGTGGTCGATGGACGACGCGGACGCCCTGGAGCGCGACGCCGCTGGTATCGGCGCGCTCGCCGACCCGGTGCGCCGCCGGCTCTATCAGTTCGTGTGCGCCCAACCAGGGCTCGTGAGCCGCGACCAGGCGGCCGACGCGGTGGGAATCCCCCACCATCAGGCCAAGTTTCACCTGGACCGGCTCACCGCCGAGGGTCTGCTGGAAACCGAGTTCGCGCGCCGCACCGGCCGCTCCGGGCCCGGCGCCGGACGGACCTCCAAGCTGTATCGGCGGGCGCGCCGCGACATCGCGGTCAGCCTTCCGCAGCGCGAATACGAGCTGGCCGGGCGCCTGATGGCGACGGCCATCGCCCGCTCGGCCGGTACCGGGGAGCCGGTCACCGAGGTGCTCAACCGCGTCGCCCGCGAGTACGGCCACTCGATCGGCGCCGGCAAGCGACCGCCCGCCGACGCCGCGACCGCGCTGCGGCGCGCGGTCAGCCTGCTCGGCCGGTACGGCTACGAGCCGCGGTTTTCCGACGACGAGGTCGAGCTCGCCAATTGTCCCTTCCACGCGCTGGCCCAGGAGCAGACGGAGCTGGCCTGCAACATGAACCACGCGCTGCTCACCGGCGTGGCCGACGCGCTCGCACCGCACGGCCCCGACGCCCGGCTCTGTCCCGGCCCGGACCGCTGTTGCGTCGTGCTCAGGCCCGCCCGCCGGTAGGCCCCCAGCGGGACAGCAATTCCTCGGCCCCGGTACACATCTCGTCGATGACGTCGGCCACCGACGCGTCGTCGCGGATCATCCCCACGCCCTGACCGGCATCCACCGGCGCGATCCGGCAATCGCCGGCGGCGATCGCGGCGGCCAGCTCATCGCAGGCGCCCGCGTCCAGCGCCTCCTCGTGGCCCGTCCAGTGCTCGACGAAGTCGTTGGCCAACACCCGCGACGGGAAGCGTGCGGGCCAGGGCAGGCCCTTGGCGACGTCGAAGACCCGCGTGACGGCGGTGTCGGTCTCGGTGGCCGTGACCAGCGCCCGACGGCCCGTGTCGCCGGTCAACGCCTCCGGACACGCCGACAACCTGGTACCCACCCACGCCCCGCTGGCGCCGGCGGCCAGCACCGCGGCCAGGCTGCGCGCCGAGGCGACACCGCCGCCGGCCAGCACCGGCACCGAGACGGCGTCCAGCACCGCGTCCAGCAGCGGCAGCAGGCCCAGCTTGTCCTCGCCATGTCCGCCGCCCTCGGACCCGCGCGCGACCAGGATGTCGACGCCGGCGTCGACGGCCCGGCGCGCCCCGTCGCTGTCGTAAACCTGTGTGACCGTGGGGATTCCGGCGTCATGCGCCTTGGCGACCCACGACCATTCGGTGCCGAAGCTGATCGACAGCAGCGCGGGCCGGGCGGCCAGCGCGTCCTCGAGCAGCCCGGCCTCGTTGCGCATCACCCAGTCGACCATGCCGATGCCGAATCTGCCCTGGACGTGCTGGAGCTGCTCGGCCAGTAGCTCTCGGGTCGCGACGCTGCCCATGCCGACCATGCCGAGGCCGCCGGCCCGGCGGACCGCCGCGGCCAGGCGGCCGCCCGCGACGCCGCCCATCGGGGCGTTGACGATGGGGACCCGCAGTCCGAAGCTCGTTGACCAGGGCGTCGACAACATCGGGGCTAGTGCGCCGACGGAATGGTCTTCAGCACGGTCAGCAGGACCACCGAATCCTCGACCGCGTGCAGGGCGTGCCGTTCGGCCGGAATCGCGACGTATTCGCCGGCCTTGCCGTCCCAGGCGTCGCCGCTGGTGGTCAGCCGCACGTGGCCCTGCAGCACCTGCAGGGTCGCCTCGCCGGGGCTGTCGTGTTCGGACAGGTCGTGGCCGGCCAGCAGGGCCAGCACGGTCTGGCGAAGCTCGTGGCTGTGACCGCCGTGGATGGTGTGGGCGGCGCGACCGCTGTGCGATTGCTTGGCCTCGGCGATCTTTTCGGCCGAGAGGTCGGTCAGCGAGATGGAATCCATGTCGGTCCTTCGAAATTTGCAAGGCCGCCTGGGGCCTCGTCGGTGGGCAGTTAGCCGCTCAGTAGCAGTATCCCCGCCACCACGAGGGCGACCACCTTGACCGCCTCCAGCGCGACGTAGAAGTAGTGGGCGCGCGAGCGCGGTCCGTCCGATCCGGCGAGCACCTTGTCCGCACGACGGGTCAGCGCCGGACGCACCGCGACCAGCTGGATCGCCAGGGCGGCGACCGCGACGGCGACGGCCATTGTGACGCCCGCCCGGGTGGGACCGGCCACCACGATGGCCCCGATGACCAGGGCGAAGGCCACCTCAACGGTGTTCAGCGCCCGAAAGACCAACCGCCCGATGCTCAGTCCGATCTGCAGCGTCACATTGGGCGCCCGGAATTTCAGCGGGGCTTCCAGGAACGAGATGGCCAGCACCATGCCGAGCCAGACGAAGGTCAGCGCGACGGCAAACGCTGTGCCGGTGGTCATTTGGCCGCCCCTTGCAGCGTCAGGTGAGCCACACACAGGTCCGGCTCGACGAATGGGTCGAGCCGGTCCACCGAGACGGGCGCCCCCCAGGTCTCCATGGCTCCCTGCATGAGGCCCAGATGCACCGGGCACACCACACTGGAGCGGTTTTCGGCCAATTCCAGAAACGGGCAGTGCCGCAACCCGACCTGCTGCTGTCCGTCGCTCACCCGTCGCTCGGGGGCGAAGCCGAGTTCGTCGAGCACGTCGATCAGATGGGCGATCGCCTCTTCGGCGCTGTCGGCGTCGTCGGGCAACGGGTGCAGCTCGGCGTCCATCTTCTGCCCCCACGCCCGGCCCGCGGCCAGGGCCTTGGGCCCGGGATCGCGCTCGGTGGCAAACGCCGTCGCCAAAATCTCGGCCAGCAGCCGATAGTGCCGCGTACCGCCGCGATCCATCTGCCGGACCGCCCGGAACATCAGCGGCGGCCTGCCCGGTCCCTTGCGGCCCAATTCGACGAGTTCCACCTGGCCGTCGGCGACCAGGCTGTCGAGATGGAAGCGAACGGTGTTGGGGTGCACGCCCAGCACGTCGGCGATCCCGGCGATGCTCATCGGATCCGGCGACGCCCGCAACAGCCGCATCACGGCCCGCCGCCGGCCGGCCGATTCCCCGCCCGACGAGTCCTGCGACTTGTCCACCTTCAACGCGCCCCTCCCGCTGCTTGCCCGTTACGCCTCGGTGACACTGGGCTGGCCCGCCACCAGCGGTGTATCGACACCGAGCGGACCGAGCTTGCCCGCCCCGCCCGGGGACCCCAAGGGGGCATCGCGACCCGGCAGCGTCTCCGCGAAGAACGCCTCATTGTCTGCCAGGTGCGGTTTGAGCTCCTCGGGCAGGTCATCTTCGTAGTAAATCGCCTCCACCGGACATACCGGTTCGCACGCGCCGCAATCGACGCATTCGTCGGGATGAATGTAGAGCGCCCGGCCGCCTTCGTAAATGCAATCCACCGGGCATTCGTCGACGCAGGCGCGGTCCATCACATCGATGCATGGCTTCCCGATCACGTAGGTCATGCGCTAGAGTTTACACAACGCCACTTGTAAAAACTAGAGCCGAAGTCGGAGAACCCATGGCGGCCAACGAACTTGACGTGCGCGGGCTGCGCAAGCCCGACCTGCATCCGAGGATCAAGCCGCTGGAAAGCTCTGCGGGGCAGGAGATCTGATGCCAGGACAACGAGCAGGTTTGCGGCCGACACCGGATTGCCCGACGCCAGCGGCGATGTCGTCATCTCAGAAGCGATGCTGAGCATGCAGGGCGACGCGGCCAAGCGGGCCATCGTCGCGGAGGCGGCGCGGGTATTGCGGCCTGGCGGACGCTACGCGATCCACGAGCTCGCCCTCACTCCCGACGACGTGCCCGAGGAGATCAGCACCGAGATCCGGCAGGCACTCGCCCGGGCGATCAAGGTGAACGCCCGGCCGTTGACGGTCGCGGAGTGGTCGAACCTGCTCGCCGAGCACGGACTGGTGGTCGACCAGGTCGCGACGGCGCCGATGGCGCTGCTGCAGCCGCGCCGGCTGGTGTCCGACGAAGGGCTTCCCGGCGCGCTGCGATTCGCCAGGAACGTGCTGGCGCATCGCGACGCCCGCAAGCGGGTCCTGACCATGCGCCGCACGTTCCACAGGCACCGCAAGCGGCTGGCCGCCGTCGCCATCGTCGCCCACAAACCGGAATCCCCGGGCACCGCCTGACATCCGCTGCACCGCTTCGACCTTCGCCTTTGCACTCCCGGCGACTTTGGGCCCGTTCCGCAATCTGTGCGTGACGGTTTAGTGACGCCCCCTGACGTAACTTGGCTGCGGCAGTTGCGGGGAGAACAAAGGAGATTGCCGGCTATGGGTGTTACCCCACCGTTGTTGACGGAGTCCGACCTCGACGCGCTGGCGTCGGACTTCCTGCAGTCGCATTACCTCGGATCGATCTACGCCGATTGGTCACCGGACCGACGGCTCGACGTGTTCCTGCGACGGCGGGGCCTCGTACGGGTGGCCAACGACGGCGACCTGTCCCACAACGTTTTGGAACGCATCATGGACCGGGGCCGCGCCACGATGGCGCGGCATTGACCCAACCGTTATTTCCGTAGGGCCAGGTAGGCGATCCGATGACCAAAAACCTCAAAAAAACGCGATTTCGCGCGGCGAAAATACCGGCCAACGCATTGGTACAGACGTACTATTGCGCCCTAGAGCTGAACGCGCCGCCGGGGTCGGATGAGTCGTTGAGGCTAGCGGGGAGGGCACGATGAATTCACCGAAATGGATGGTTCATTGGTCGCAGCGCAGGCCGACGGCCACGATCTACCAGCTGACCGACCGCCTCCACAAGGGACACATCGCTCGGGTGCCCGCGCACCAGATCACGGCGACGGTGGCGGCGTGGCTGGCCGACCTCGGTGCCGACAGCCCGTTGGTCGACGAGCTCGAGCGCGCGGTGTGCGGCGGCGACTGGGCGGCCGCGCACGCGCTCAGCGAGTGCTTGTCCATCGAGATCGCGGTGGCCGACTGAGAAGTCGCCAGCAAAGCGCGGTTCTTAATCGACATTATTGCTGGTTTTCATCGACAGTTTTGGTGACGTATATCGGCGTGCCCAACAGTTGCGGACGTGTCCGACCTCCCGACACAAACACGGTATCCGCAGGCCTCGCGGGGCCGCCGCGCGTCACACCACTGTCGTGACGACCGCGAGCAGGCGATACTCGCCACCGCCGAGCGGCTGTTGCAAGAACGGCCGCTGGCCGACTTTTCCGTCGACGACCTAGCAAAAGGCGCCGGGATCTCGCGGCCCACCTTCTACTTCTATTTCCGGTCCAAAAACGCGGTGCTGCTCTCGCTGCTCGACGAGATGAACGGCAAGGCGCAGGCGGCGCTGGGCGCCCTCGACGTGGTGTCATCCGGTGACCCCGAAGCGATCTGGCGGGCGCGCATCGAATCGTTCTTCGAGGTGTCCGGGTCGCACCGGGCGGTCGCCGTCGCCGGTGCGGCGGCCACGGCGACCAACCCGGAGGTGCGGCAGCTGTGGTCGGCGCTCATGGGCAGCTGGATCGCCTACACCACCATCGCGATCAAAGCCGAGCGCGGCCGCGGCGCCGCCCCCGACACCATCCCGGCCGCGGAATTGTCCGTGGCGCTCAACATGTTGAGCGAGCGGATGATGGCCGCGGCGTTCACCGCCGAGGATGGGGCCGTCCCCGAAGACCGGGTGATCGACACCCTGCTGCACATCTGGCTGGCCAGCATCTACCAGCGCTGAGCGAGCGCCGTTGCCGCACGGCTCAGGCCCGCGTCGATCAGCTGGTCGGCGGCGCCGACGTAGGTGGCGGACGCCTGCTTGCCCACCAGGTCGGCGATCGCCCGCTGCTCCCCCAAAACGTCCGTCGCGGCCAGGTTTTCGGCCATCCGCTGCGTGTGTACGGTCAGCCCCGCGAGCAGTTCGCCGCTGTGGGATGCCGCGACCAGAGTGCGCCGGGCCAGGGTGCGCAGGGTGTCCCATTCGGCGTGCCATGCCCCGTCGGGACGTTCGTCGCCGGTCAGCGCCGCCGCGGTGTGCAGCGTCGCGGCCAACGGGGGTGCGGCGATCGCGGCACGGCGGATCAGAATGGAGAGCACTGGATTTCGCTTGTGCGGCATCGACGACGAGCCGCCGCGGCCGGCCACCGCCGGCTCGCCGAGTTCGGCGATCTCCGGGCGGGCCAGCGTGACGACGTCGGAGGCGATGCGGCCCCAGCAGTCGGTGCAGCCGACGAAGGCGTCCGCGGCCGCGGTGACGGGCGCGCGGGCGGTGTGCCACACGGGCCGCTCGGCCAGGCCCAGTGCGGTCGCCGTGGCGTGCACCAGTTGCAGCGCGACCCCGGCCGGGTCGGTGGTACCGGTGAGCAACGTCGCCAGCTCCGTCGTCGCCGCCAATGTGCCCGCGGCGCCGCCGATCTGGATCGGTGTGGTGAGCGCGGCCACCCGCTCGAACGCGTCGACGGTCGCGTTGAGCCAGGCGGTGGCCTTGGCGCCGAAGGTGGTGGGCGCGGCGTGCTGGGTGAGCGTGCGGGCCACCATGGGGGTGGCCCGGTGCCGGGTGACGAGATCGGACAGCGTGGAAAGCTGCTGGGCCAGTCGGGTTGTCAGGTCGTCGACGGCGGCGCGCACGGCCAGCATCAGGCCGGTGTCCAGGACGTCCTGGCTGGTGAGTCCGCGGTGAATCCAGGGCGCGACGGCCGGTTCGGCCCGCTGTCGTAGCAGCTTCACCAGCGGAATGGCCGGGTTGCCACCGTCCTCGGCGCCGACCGCCAGGGCCTCGCAATCGTGGCGTGTCACCAGATCCGACAGGTCCGCCGCCGCGCAGCCGGCCGGAGCCAGGCCGGCGGCCACCAGGGCGCTCAGCCACGCGGATTCCGTCGCGACCATCGATCCCAGCAGGGCCGCGTCGGTCAGGTGCTCACCGGCGCGATGGTCACCGGGCCACAACAGGTTGCTCATCGCGCGCCTTCGGAGTACGCCAGGAACACGGTCTCGGCCGGGCCCTGCAGATGGATGTCGAATCGGTAAGCGGCGCCGTCGTTTTCGGCGACGCAGAACAAAGTGGGGCGGCGTTCGGCGGCGACCGCCGTCAGCAGCGGATCGGTGTGCGGGTCGGCGCCGGGCAGGTAGGCGCGGGTGAACAGCCGGTTGAGCAGTCCCCGCGCGAACACGGTGAGCGCGAAGAACGGCGGCGCCCCGGTGGCCGCCGGACCGGGGGTCAGCGTGGTGAAGGAGTAGGTTCCGTCGGGGTCGGTCGCGCAGCGGCCCCATCCGGTGAAGAGGGCGTGCTCGCGGCGCAGCGAACCGGGCTGCCGCACAACGTTTCCCGCGGAGTCGAGTTGCCACAGCTCCACCAGGGCGTCCGGGACGGCGACGCCGGCCCCGTCGTACACGGTGCCGTGCAGCCGGATGGCCCCCGGGTGGCCGGCGTCGACCATCAGGTTGTCACCGGGATACGGCAGTCCCAGATCGAGGAAGGGGCCGACGGTTTGCCCTGGCGTGCAGGCTAATTCAGTCATGCTCGTCCTGCGCCGGGGTGCGAGCAGCGCCCGCCAGCACGATGTCCCACCGGTATCCGGTGGCGTATTCCGGCTCGGTGAGGTCGTGGTCGTAGCGGGCGATCAGTCGTCGGCGTGCGGCGGGATCGAGGATCGACTGGAAGATCGGGTCCAGCTCGAACATCGGGTCGCCCGGAAAATACATCTGGGTGACCAGGCGCTGGGTGAAAGCCGTTCCGAAAACGGAGAAATGGATGTGCGCCGGGCGCCACGCGTTGTGGTGGTTGCGCCACGGGTACGGGCCGGGCTTGATGGTCAGGAACCGGTAGCTGCCGTCCGGCCCGGTCAGGCAGCGGCCCGCGCCGGTGAAGTTCGGGTCCAGGGGCGCCGGGTGCTGGTCGCGCTGATGGCGGTAGCGCCCGGCGGCGTTGGCCTGCCAGATCTCGACCAGCTGGCCCGCGACCGGCCGGCCGGCCGAGTCCAGGACGCGTCCGGCGACGACGACGCGTTCCCCGATCGGCTCGCCCGCCTGGCCGGCCGTCAGGTCGGCGTCGCGAGGTTCGACGTCCTGGTCGCCGAAGCACGGTGCCCAGCGCTCGACCCCTTCGGGATCGACGACCACCAGGGGCTGCTTGGGATGGCGCAGCATGGTGCCGCGGTACGGCGGGTAGTCGAGCCGCGGCTGCCCGTGGTGCGCCCCGGCCGAGGCGGTGCCCCGGTATTGCGCTGCGATGCGGGCGATCTCCGCCGTGATGTCAGCCTGGCAAGCGACCCGCTCGGCGTCCATGTGCCGTGAGGCTACTCTCGGTGGCCCACCGAATCCCGCAAGCGGGCGATGTCGCCGACCAGACGTTTAGAGGGCGCGCACCAACGCCGCGCGGCCCTTGGTCCGCAGGCGGTGCAGGGCCGAGCCGCGATATTGCTCGATCTTGGCGGCCATCTTGTTGCCCAGCTCCTCGATCTGCGCGTCGGTGATCTGCACCTCCGGCGGAGCCGGGATCATGTCGCGTTCCTCTTCGTCAGCGTGCGCCTCCAGCACGGTCTTGAACGAGTTCCACTCGTCCTCATAGCCGGGTGCGCTCTGCGGCGTCTTGAGCAGCACCGAAAGCTGGTCCACCACCTGGCGGTGCTCGGCATGGGCGACCGCGATCAGCTTGCTGGCATCCTTGAGCGCCGGGTAGTACAGGTCGTCCTCGATGCGGAAGTGGATGTCGAGTTCGATCAGCAGGTCATCGAAAAGGGCATGGCGCTCTTCGGAATTCACCGGTGCGTCGCTGATCTTGCGGCCGAGGCCCTTGATCACGATGTGGTGTTCCTTCAAGACGTCGTAGGCGTTCAATTGACTCCTCCTTTGGCGATCCCTACCGCGCCGCCGGGAGCGGGCTGCCGCTCGCCGCGGACTTCGACCACTCCGTCGACCAACCGGGCCTCGTAACACGGCAGCGGCGCCGCGGCCGGACCGCGCACCACCTCGCCGGACTCGGCAGCGAACCATGAACCGTGCCAGGGGCAAACCAGCCGGCCGCGGTCCAACCAACCGTCGGCCATCGGCGCGGCCAGGTGCGGACAGAATTCGCCGTACGCCGCGACCTCACCGGGCTTGGTCTTGCAGACCACCAGGCCCACTCCGTCGACCTCGACGCGCACCGGCTTGCCGTTCAACGAACTCGCGGGCAGCACCGGCGTCCACATGGAGGTGCGCAGCCGCGGACCGGACTGGTCGATGCCGATCCCGGACTCGAAGACCAGCGCGCCGCCCAGGTAGCTGCCGGCGACGGTAATGGCGTAGCCCAGGGCGGTGAGCGCGATGCCGCGACCGTGGCGGCCCTTGTGCCGGTCCCACCAGGACTGCAGGTACAGCGCGGTGGCGGCCACGTTCACCAGGCCGTGCACCGCGCCGACGCGGCGATCCTCCTCGTGGGTGTGCTGCCAGTCGGTGACACCGGTGAGGGCCGAGCCCAGGCTGGCCAGGATGCCCACCCCCAGCGCGCGCGAGGCGAATCGGGAGGCGTCGACGACCTCGGATGCCGGCTGGCCGGGCAGGATGCTGAGCGCGTCGAGCGCCACCGTCGTACCCAGGGCGCCGCTGGTCAGCGACGCCAGCGGCGGGTGCACCGGGTGCCCCAGCCAGACGCCGTTGAGCGCGTTGGTGACGGTGTTGCGGGCGCCGCCGAGCCCGTTGTAGGCGAAGCTGAGCAGGTGTTCGAACCGATAGCTCGGTCGGTCGATCCACTCCTGGCGCCCGATAGCGGCCAGGACCCTCGATCCGACCTGCTGCAATCGACCCCCCCGTGGCCGACCAACCATGGCACCAGTTCCTTCCTCAGATCAGTAGAAAACCACGGTTAATCACCGCAAAACCGAATGATTACCCGTTGTTTACGCCGCGCTCACGGGCGCGGAGTGGCTGTCGTGAACCACCGTAGCCGCGGGCTTCGGCCGCGTAGTTGTGTGCAACCTGTGAATTGGCACCAAGCATTCTTGTAGAAACCTGGTGGCCTGGCTGCCTGGTGATTGACCTGCGCCCTCGGCTGCGGGACTCTACTAAGCGGAGAACATTTCTGTAGAACAGAAAGAACCGGAATGGCAGACCCGTGCCCCGACTTGGTCGAGGTGTTCGAGAACGTGCGCCGGGGGATGATCCCCGCGCACATCTACAACGACTCCGAGCTGTTCGCGCTGGAGAAGCAGCGGCTGTTCGCCCGGGCGTGGACGTTCGTGGGGCACGAGTCGGAGATCCCGCAGGACGGCGACTACATGGTGCGCCGCGTGCTCGACGATTCGTTCATCATCACCCGAGGTTCCGACGGCACGGTGCGGGCCCTGTTCAATATGTGCCTGCATCGCGGGATGCAGGTCTGTCGCGCGGAGATGGGAAACGCCTCCAACTTCCGCTGCCCCTACCACGGCTGGACCTACCGCAACGACGGCCGGCTCACCGGGTTGCCGTTTCACCGGGAGGCCTACGGCGGCGACGAGGGCTTCGCCAAGGGCCAAACCCTGTTGCCCGCACCGAAATTCGCCAGTTACAACGGCTTGCTGTTCATCAACATGGACCGAGGCGCCGAACCGCTCGAAGAGTTCCTCGGCGACTTCAGGTTCTATCTGGACTACTACACCAGGCAAAGCGCCGGGGGCGTCGAGGTGCGCGGGCCGCAACGCTGGCGGATCAAGGCCAACTGGAAGATCGGCGCGGAGAACTTCGCGGGCGACATGTACCACACCCCGCACACCCACGCGTCCATCGTCGACATCGGGTTGTTCCGGGAGCCGAAAGCGCAGAAGCGCAAGGACGGCGCCACCTATTGGGCCCACCGCGGCGGTGGCACCACCTACAAACTTCCGCCGGGCGGCTTCGAGGAACGGATGCGCTACGTCGGCTATCCCGACGACATGATCGGCCGGATCAAGGGCGTCTGGACACCGCAACAGCAACGGGTGGTCGGCGAGGACGGCTTCATGATCTCGGCCGCCACCTGCTTTCCCAACCTCAGCTTCGTGCACAACTGGCCCAAGGTGCACGACCGGGAAGACCAGGTGCTGCCGTTCATCTCCATCCGGCTGTGGCAGCCGATCAGCGCGAACGAGACCGAGGTGTGCTCGTGGTTCGCGGTGGACTCCGCCGCTGCGCCGCAGTACAAACAAGACTCGTACAAGGCGTATCTGATGTGCTTCGGATCGACCGGCATGTTCGAACAAGACGACGTGGAGAACTGGGTGTCGCTGACCACCACCGCGGGCGGCTCGATGGCGCGACGGCTGCTGCTGAACAGCAGGATGGGTCTGCTCGCCGACGACCGCCCGGTCATCGAGGCGTTGTCGCCCAACGCATTCCACGGGCCCGGCCGCGCGCAGGTCGGCTACAACGAACACAACCAGCGAGCGTTGCTGAACATGTGGGCCGACTATCTGCAGCGGGTCCCGGCATGAGAAAGCCATTGCCGTTCAACGACATTCGTCATCTCCAGGCGCATCAGTTCCTGGTGGACGAGGCATACCTGCTCGACGCCCAGCGGTATGAGGCGTGGCTGGACACCCTGACCGACGACGTCCGCTACGTCATGCCGGTGCGCGTCACGACCGCGCGCGGCGCCGGGTTCGACACCTCACCCGGCATGGACCATTTCGACGAGGACAAATACTCGCTGAGCCAGCGGGTCGCGCGCATGGGCACCGAGCACGCGTGGGCCGAGGACCCACCGTCGCGGCTGCGCCATTTCATCACCAACGTGCGCACCTTTGAGCCCGACGACCCAGCAGACACAGCGCACCTGGTCGTCGAATCGGCCGAGCTGCTGTTCCGCAGCCGGGGCGACGTCAACGACGGCGCCCTGCTGTCCTGCGGGCGCGAGGACGTGTTGCGCTGGAGTGATGAATCCAAAAAAACACTGAAGCTGGCCCGGCGCAAGATCATCGCCGACGAGTCGGTGCTACGGATGCAGAACCTGGCGGTGTTCTTATGAACGACGAGCTGCAGCGGCTGCTCGATGGCGCGGTCGGCGAAGCGATCAGCGTCGCAAACGAATTCACCGAGGTCCTGGTGCGCCGGGTCGACACCCGTAACGGGTCACGGCTGTTGATCAGCGCACCCAGATCCGGCCAGTGGATCACCCTGGACGCGCTCGAAATCGAGGCACTGACCTGGCAGAACCCCCGTACCCTGGCTGCCATGGTCGGCAATTCCCAGGCGCCACTGCTGCCCGACGACGGCGAACCCCAGCCGTGACCGGCTGGCTGGAAGGCAACCGTGCCCTAATCGTGGGCGCAGGTTCGGGCATCGGACGGGCCGTGGTGGCGGCCTTCGGCGCCGAGGGTGCGAATGTTGCCGTGCTGGAACGTGATCCACACAAGTGCGACGCGCTGCGCCAGCAGTTGCCGCAGGTGCCGGTGATCGAGGGCGACGCCACCACCCGGGAGGCCAACGACCGGGCCGTCGCCGCCGCGGTGGATACCTTCGGCGGGCTGGACACCCTGGTTAACTGCGTCGGGGTGTTCGACTTCTACCGGGGCGTGGGCGACATCGAGGCCGACGCGCTTGCCGAGGCGTTCGACGAGATGTTTCGCACCAATGTGCTCAGCCATCTGCAGTCGGTCAAGGCGGCGATCCCGGCCCTGCGGGCCGCGCCGGGATCCTCGATCGTGCTGACCGAGTCCGCGTCGTCGTTCTATCCCGGGCGCGGCGGCGTGCTCTACGTGTCGTCGAAATTCGCTGTGCGCGGCCTGGTTTCGGCGCTGGCCCACGAACTGGCCCCGCAGGTCCGGGTCAACGGAGTGGCACCCGGCGGCACGCTCAACACAGACCTGCGTGGCCTGTCCAGCCTGGGACTCGACGCGACCCGACTGGACGACAGCCCGGACCGGGCGAGCGACATCGCCGCGCGCACTCCCCTGCGCGTCGCGCTCACCGGCGAGGACCACGCGTGGAGTTACGTGTTCCTGGCCTCCGAACGGTCCCGCGGGATCACCGGCGAAACCGTGCGACCCGACGGCGGATTCGGGTTGGGCGCACCGCGATGACGGACCTGGACCAGCACCGCGCCGTGGTGGCGCAGGGCTGCCGCGTCGCCGCGGCCCGCGGCCTGGTCGACGGCGTCCTCGGCCACCTGAGCCTGCGAATCGACGACGAGCACCTGCTGGTGCGCTGTCGAAGCGATGCCGACACCGGGGTGGCGTTCACCCGGCCAGGCGACATCCGGCTCGTCAGATTCGACGGAACCGCCGGCGCCCCAGGCGAACTCGACGGCTACCGCGTCCCCAACGAATTGCCGATCCACGTCGAGACGATGCTGGCCGATCCGGGGCACGTCGCCGTCGCGCACCTGCACCCACCCGACGTGGTCGCCGCCGACCTGGCCGGCATCACGATCCGGCCCATCTACGGCGCCTACGACATCCCCGGCGCCCGGCTGGCCCGCGGCGGCGTCCCCGTCTACGAACGCGCGGTGCTGATCCGAAATTCGCGCCTGGGCAAGGAGATGGTGGCGGCGATGCGCGGCCGTCCGGTGGTGATCTGCCGGGGACACGGAATCACCAGCGCCGCCGCCACGGTGGCGCAGGCGGTGCTGCAGGCCATCAGCCTCGACGCGCTGGCCCGGATGTCGTTGCGGGTGCGCGCGGCCGGGGGCACGCTGCGCGACATCGACAACGCGGACTGGGATGACCTGCCGGACTTGGGATCCGCGTTCACCGCCGAGGCGGCCTGGCGCCACGAAGTGGCACGCCTGGGCGATCAACAGCCGAGCTGATCGCCGATCTCCTTGGCGGCCGCCACAAGTGCGGCGGCCACCACCGGATACCGGGCGGCATCCAGCCGGTTTTGCGGCGCCGCGGCGTTGAGCGCGAGCCGCAGCCCCGGCGCGCGGCTCGGGATCGGCACGGCGACCGAGGCGACGCCTTCCTCGCTCTCCTCGGAGTTGGTGGCGTAACCGCGCTCGCGGATTCCGGCGAGCTCGGCTTCCAACTCGGTGCGGCTGCCGATCGAATGCGAGGTGATCCGCTGAAGCTGCTCGCCCGGCAACAACGCACGCAACTCGGGTGACGGCAACTGCGCCAGCATGACCTTGCCCGTCGACGTGCAATGGGCCGGCATGGCCCGGCCCAACCGCGACGCGACCCGCACCGCGGCCGGCCCCTCGACCGCGGCAACGAACCGCACGCTGGCCCCGTCCAGCATTCCGACGTGCACGGTCTCGCGCAGCTGTTCGGACAGGCTGCGCATGACGGGCGCGGCGGATCGGGCGATGTCGATGCGACCGAAGATCGCGAACGCCACCCCGGTCAACGACGGGCCGGGCAGGTACGCCTTGGACACCGGGTCTTGCCGGACGAACCCGCGATAGGCCAGCATCGCCAGCAACCGGTGCGCGGTCGACGACGCCACACCCAGATAGCGGGTCGCCTCGCTCAACCGGATCTGGGGCCGCTCGCCCAACAGCAGGA
>NZ_LZMG01000381.1:0-9650 GCF_001673615.1 Mycobacterium sp. 1245499.0 | reverse complement strand
AGCTGGCCCGCCAAAATGTCGAGAATGTCGCGGTATTCGGTGAGGATCTCCCACGCCTCGGTGTGGGCGGCCTCGATCAACTTGCGGATCTCGTCGTCGATATCGCGGGCGACCTCGTGTGAATAGTCCGCCTGAGTTCCCATGGTGCGGCCCAGGAACGGGTCGCCGTGCTCCGAACCGTATTTGACCGCACCCAGTTTGGAGCTCATCCCGAATTCGGTGACCATCGCGCGGGCGATCTTGGTCGCCTGCTCGATGTCGGACACCGCACCGGTCGTCGGCTCCCGGAAGACCAGCTCCTCGGCGGCGCGCCCGCCCATCGCGAACACCAGCTGAGCGATCATCTCCGAGCGGGTCCGCAGGCCCTTGTCTTCCTCCGGTACCGCCACCGCGTGACCGCCGGTGCGCCCACGAGCCAGGATGGTCACCTTGTAGATCGGCTCGATGTCGGGCATCGCCCAGGCGGCCAGCGTGTGCCCGCCCTCGTGGTAGGCGGTGATCTTCTTTTCCTGCTCGCTGATGATGCGGCCCTTGCGGCGCGGCCCACCGATCACCCGGTCGACCGCCTCCTCCAGCGCGGCGCTGGTGATGACGGTGCCGTTCTCGCGGGCGGTGAGCAGCGCGGCCTCGTTGATCACGTTGGCCAGGTCGGCGCCGGTCATGCCGACCGTGCGCTTGGCCAGCCCGGCGAGGTCGGCGTCCGGGCCGATCGGCTTGCCCTTGGAGTGCACTTCCAGCACCGCTTTGCGGCCCGCCAGGTCCGGGTTGGAGACCGGGATCTGCCGGTCGAAGCGGCCGGGACGCAGCAACGCGGGGTCCAGGATGTCGGGCCTGTTGGTGGCCGCGATCAGGATGACGCCCGCGCGCGGGTCGAACCCGTCCATCTCGACCAGCAACTGGTTCAGCGTCTGCTCGCGCTCGTCGTGGCCGCCGCCCAGGCCCGCGCCGCGCTGGCGGCCCACCGCGTCGATCTCGTCGACGAAGATGATGCACGGATTGTTCTGCTTGGCCTGCTCGAACAGGTCACGCACGCGGGACGCGCCGACGCCGACGAACATTTCGACGAAGTCGGAGCCCGAGATCGTGAAGAACGGAACCCCGGCCTCCCCGGCCACCGCGCGGGCCAGCAGCGTCTTACCGGTTCCCGGCGGACCATAAAGCAGCACGCCCTTGGGGATCTTGGCGCCCAGCGCCTGGTAGCGGCCGGGGTTCTGCAGGAAGTCCTTGATCTCGTAGAGCTCCTCGACCGCCTCGTCGACGCCGGCGACGTCGGCGAAGGTGGTCTTGGGCATGTCCTTGGAGAGCTGTTTGGCGCGCGACTTGCCGAATCCGAAGCCCATCCGGGCGCCGCCCTGCATGCGGGAGAACATCACGAACAGCCCGACCAGCAGCAGCAGCGGCAGCACGTAGACCAGCAACTCGCCCAGGATGCTGCCCTGGTTGACGACGGTGCTGACCTTGGCGTTCTTGGCGCTCAGCGCGTTGAACAGGTCCACCGCGTAGCCGCTCGGGAACTTGGTGATGACCTTGTCCGAATTGTCGGTGTCGCCATTGCCCTTCTTCAGGGTCAATCGCAGTTGCTGTTCGCGGTCGTCGATCTGCGCGCTCTTGACGTTGTCGCCGTTGATCTGGGACATCGCCACGGAGGTGTCGACGGGCTTATAGCCGCGGGTGTCGTCGCTGAAGTAGAAGAACGACCAACCGAGCAGCACCACGACAGCGATTGCCGTGATGGTGCGAATCACGTTTTTCCGGTTCATCAATCATCGGCCTTGCCGGCCAGGTCCTTCCCCGATATACACGCAGCTGGAAAAGTCCAGGCTACCGCTAGCGGAGATCGCCAGCTCCGGCAGAGCCGGGGCGCCGCGGGTCTCCGCCGTCCTGCTCAGTTAACGACCGGCAGTTCCCGACTACTCGTAGTAGCGGGCCTCGACGACGTTGCCGTCCGGATCGGCGAAGTAGTACCCCTGCGGCGCCCAGCCCCGGGCGCCGAAGCTCTGGTTCAGCCGCGCGCCGGTATCCACGCCCGCGGCCTGCAGTCGCCGGTCCAGCGCGTCGTATTCGGCCTTCGACAGCGCCAGGCAGACGTGGTTGACCGGGTGCCCGGCGCTGCCCTCGATGCGGGTCAGAGCCTCGGTGGCCGAGACGCTTTCGGCCGGCATCAGGTCGATGATCGAGTCCGCGCAGATCCGCACGCTCGGAAACGGCGCCACGCCGGCCTCGAATTCGTCGAACCGGACGGGCTCGAGCCCGACCACGCGGGTGTAGAAGTCCATCGAGATCGGCGGGCTTTTCGTCCAGAGCACCACATGGTCGAGTCGCATCGAGTCGAGTATTCCCGGCTTTCGGCCCGTCGGGCCGCTATTCGGCTAACCCGAACCGGTTCGGGGCCTTCTCAGCCAGCAACCATTGTGCTTTGGTGGGACGGTGCCCCCAACCGAACGGTTAGTAGATACCAATGGTGTGCGGCTACGGGTGATCGAAGCGGGCGAACGTGGCGCACCGGTGGTGCTCCTGGCGCACGGCTTCCCCGAACTGGCCTACTCCTGGCGCCACCAGATATCCGTCCTCGCCGATGCCGGCTATCACGTGCTGGCACCCGATCAGCGCGGCTACGGCGGTTCGGATCGTCCGGACGGCGTCGACGCCTACGACATCCATCACTTGACGGCCGATCTGGTCGGCCTACTCGACGACGTCGGCGCGCAGCGCGCCGTGTGGGTCGGGCACGACTGGGGCGCCGCCGTGGTGTGGAACGCCCCGCTGCTGCATCCGGATCGGGTGGCGGCCGTCGCCGCGCTGAGCGTGCCGGTGACGCCACGCCCGCACGTGGCGCCGACGAAGGCGTGGCGCAAGATGTTCGGCGAGAACTTCTTCTACATCCTGTACTTCCAGGAGCCCGGTGTCGCCGACGCCGAATTGAACGCCGATCCCGCCCGGGTGATCCGTCGCATGATCGGCAGCCTGCGGACCGACGGCAAGGATGCGCTGGTGCGGATGGCCACCCCCGGTCCGGAAGGCTTCGTCGACCGCCTTCCCGAGCCGGACGGACTGCCGGACTGGATAACCCAGGACGAACTGGACCACTACATCGCCGAGTTCTCCCGCACCGGCTTCACGGGCGGACTGAACTGGTATCGCAATTTCGACCGCAACTGGGAGACCACCCCCGAACTCGACGGGGTGAAGATCCCGGTCCCGTGCTTGTTCATCGGCGGGACGGCCGATCCCGTTCTGTCCTTCACCAGCACCGACCGCGCGGCCGACGCGATCTCCGGTCCGTACCGAGAGGTGATGATCGATGGCGCCGGGCATTGGCTGCAGCAGGAGCGCCCCGACGAGGTGAATGCGGCCTTGCTGGAATTCCTCAACGGATTGGAGCTGCAATGAGCGCGCCCCTGCGTTTTGGAGTGTTTATCACGCCGTTTCACCCCGTCGGCCAATCTCCCACGGTGGCACTGGAATACGACATGGAACGGGTCGTCGCGCTGGACCGCCTCGGTTTCGACGAGGCCTGGTTCGGCGAGCACCATTCCGGCGGCTACGAACTGATCGCCTGCCCGGAGGTGTTCATCGCCGCGGCTGCCGAGCGGACCAAACACATCCGGCTGGGCACCGGCGTGGTGTCGCTGCCCTACCACCATCCGCTCATGGTGGCCGATCGCTGGGTGCTGCTGGACCACCTGACTCGCGGCCGGGTGATGTTCGGGACCGGGCCGGGCGCCCTGCCCTCGGACGCCTACATGATGGGCATCGACCCGATCGAGCAGCGCCGGATGATGCAGGAGTCGCTTGAGGCGATCCTGGCGCTGTTCCGCGCGGCACCCACCGAACGCATCGACCGGCACTCGGACTGGTTCACCCTGCGCGACGCGCAATTGCACATCCGGCCCTACACCTGGCCCTACCCCGAAATATCTACGGCCGCAATGATTTCGCCGTCGGGACCGCGGCTGGCCGGCGCGCTCGGCACTTCGCTGCTGTCGCTGTCGATGTCGGTGCCCGGCGGCTACGCGGCGCTGGAGACCACCTGGGACGTGGTCCGCGAACAGGCCGCGAAGGCCGGCCGGGACGAGCCGGACCGCGCCGACTGGCGCGTCCTGAGCATCATGCACATCGCGGACAGCCGCGAGCAGGCCATCGACGACTGCACCTACGGGTTACAGGATTTCGCGAACTACTTCGGCGCCGCCGGATTCGTGCCGCTGGCCAACAGCGTAGAAGGCACCCAGACGCCGCACGAGTTCGTCGCCGACTACGCGGCCAAGGGCAACTGCTGCATCGGCACCCCGGAGGACGCCATCGCTCACATCAAGGACCTGCTCGACCGCTCCGGCGGCTTCGGCACGCTGCTGATGCTCGGCCACGACTGGGCATCGCCGCAGGCGACGTACCACAGCTATGACCTGATGGCGCGCAAGGTGATTCCGCATTTCAAACGACAGCTCGAGGCGTCGCGGTCGTCACACGACTGGGCGAAGGCCAAGCGTGACCAGTTGATCGGCCGGGCGGGCGAGGCCGTGGTCAAGGCCATCACCGAACACGTCGACGAGCAGAAAGACGCGGTGCACTGATGCGCGCGGCAGTGTTGCGGGACGGCCGCATGGTCTATCGGGACGACGTGCCCGACCCGATACCGGAGACCGGTCAGGTACTGGTCGGCGTGCGGGCCTGCGGAATCTGCGGCTCCGACCTGCATTTCGCCGCCCACGGCGCCCAAGTGCTGGAAATGAGCGACCGGGTGGCCGGCGGCACGGGCGGCATGCACGTGGACCTGAGCCACGACATCTTCATGGGTCACGAGTTCAGCGCCGAAATACTCGAAGCCGGGCCCGACACCGAGACCCATCCGCCGGGCACCGTGGTGACGTCATTGCCGGTGCTGTTGTCCGCCAAGGGCGTCGAACCGATCGTCTACAGCAACAGCACCATCGGCGGCTACGCCGAACGGATGCTGCTCTCGGCGCCGCTGCTGCTGCCGATCCCCAACGGGCTGGACCTCAAGCACGCCGCGCTCACCGAGCCGATGGCGGTGGGGCTGCACGCGGTCAACAAGTCCAACATCGCGCCCGGTGAGACGGCCCTGGTCCTCGGCTGCGGCCCGATCGGGATAGCCATCATCGCCGCGCTGCGGGCCAAAGACGTCGAAACCATTGTGGCGTCGGACTTTTCGCCCAAGCGGCGCGAGCTGGCCACCGCGATGGGCGCCCACCAGACGCTGGATCCGGCGCAGGGTTCACCCTTCGACACCGTCAAGCCCGCGGTGGTGTTCGAGGCGGTCGGTGTGCCCGGCATTATCGACGACGTGATGCTGCGGGCGCGGCCCGGTACCCGCCTGGTGGTGGCCGGCGTGTGCATGCAACCCGACACCGTGCACCCGTTCTTCGCGATCGCCAAAGAGATCAACGTGCAATTCGTGCTCGCCTACACCCCCGACGAGTTCGCCGATTCGCTGCGCGCCCTGGCCGAGGGCGACATCGACGTCAGCCCGCTGATCACCGGCGAGGTCGGCCTCGACGGGGTGGGCGCGGCGTTCGACGACCTGGCCGACCCCGAGCGGCACTGCAAGATTCTCGTCACGCCCTAAGGCTTGTCGGGGGCCCGGCTATAATCGAACGTATGTTCGAGTTACCGACGGACCCCGCCGCGTTGGTGGAGGTGATCGAGTCCACCCATCGGGAGGAATCGATGCTGGTGGCCCGTCGCCTGGCGGCGGTGGCGGCGTTGCTTCGCCACCGGGTGGCCACCGCCGCGCGGCCGGACCGGGAATACGCGGAGATCGACGGCTTCGAGCAGACCGCCGCCGAGGTCGCAGCCGCGATGAACCTCTCGCCCGCGGGAGCCGGCTACCTGGTGTCATATGCGGAGGCGCTCGACATCAGGCTGCCCAGGGTCGCGGCCCTGCTGGCCGAAGGCCGAACGGATTGGCGCACAGTGCGATTGATCATCACCCGCACCGACCTGGTCACCGACGGGCAAGCACTGGCCAAGCTCGACCTATCGCTGGCCGGCCGCATCGGCAACTGGCATGGCTGGTCGCGGCAGCGGATCGTCAACGCGGTAGACGCCGCCGTGCGCGCCTGCGATCCCGACGCGGCCCGTGAGCGCCGCCTCGCCGCCGAGGACGACCGCCACGTCGCAATCCGTGCCAAAGGGGACGGGATGGCCGAGATCTACGGCTCGGTCGCCGCGACCGCGGCGGCCGCCTTCGACCGCCGGCTCGCACAGCTCGCCAAGCAGGTGTGTGCGGCCGACCCCCGGACATTCGATCAGCGCCGGGCCGACGCGCTGGCGGCATTGAGCGAGGGCCGCGGATTGACTTGCGCCTGCGAGCAACCGGAGTGTCCGGCCCGTGCGGGCGCTCACGATGCTGATGCCGATCGGACCGGGGCGCGGGTGGTCATCAACGTAGTGGCCAGCGAAGAGACCGTGAACGCCGACGGCGCCTTGCCCGGTTATCTGGAGGGCTACGGCGTCATCGACGCCGAGCAGGTACGCCAATTGGCCGCCGCCGCATCGATGCTCATCGCCAATCCGCTGACCAGTCCGGTCGAGGCACTGCGTTATCAACCGTCCGCCGCATTGGAGCGGGCCGTCCGGTGCCGCGACCTCACCTGCCGGTTCCCGGGATGCAGCCGGCCGGCAATGGCGTGCGACCTCGACCACACCGTCCCCTTCAACCACCAAGATCCGACGGCGGGCGGCCGGACCACCGGGGAAAATCTGAAATGCCTGTGCCGCCAACATCATCGACTCAAAACCTTCGGCGGCTGGCGTGACGAGCAACTTGCCGACGGCACCGTGGTGTGGACGTCGCCGAGCGGCCGCATTTACCGGACCTCGCCCACCGGGGCCGACCTGTTCCCACAGCCGCGTGGTCCGGCATGCGCCGCGCCCGCGCCCAGGAGGCGCAGCCTGTCACAGCAGCGAAGCGCGCGAATTGCACACGCTCGCAAGCACAACCGCGAGACCCGGCCGATCAATGAAGCTCGATCGCGGCTAGCACGGGCCCGAGCCGACGAAATCGCGTCGCGCAAGTTCCGAAACCACATGCGCGACATGCTGTTGCTGTTCAAGGGCACGCCCAGCACCAGCCCGTTCTGCACCTGGGTGAACGATCCCCGAGAACCGGAGGAACTGCCGAGCGATTGGGTGCCCGACGAGCCAACGCTGCAACCCTTACCGGACGACCCGCCCTTCTGATTCATCCCAAGCTTTTCGACTTCAGATCAGCCGCCCGCCGGGGGTTGTGCGATGACGGTGGGCTTGAAGCCGTATCGGGGCGCCACAAGGTGGGCCGCGGTGCCGCGCCCGGCCCCGCCGGTGGGAACCATCGGCACGCCACCCACCGCATTGGTGGCACGTTCAACGGCCCCCGCGGCGGTGGCGCCATTGAGCGCCACGGCGACCGAGGGCGTCGACGGGGCCGCGCTCGCCCAGGCCGCCGGGACCGACAATCCACCGACCGACGCCGCCTTGCCGACTGCTCCGCCGATCGCGCCCATCGAGCCCAGCCCCGCGCCCGAAACGGCCGCGGGGACAACCGCTTCCGCGGCTTTGGCGGCCCCCTCGGCCGCGGACTTCGCGGCCGGCATGAAGCCCTGCGCGAGGCTCTGGATGTCTTTGAACGAGGTGGTGAAAAGCCGCGTCGGCGAAATCAACCGGATGAACGCGTCGAACGGCGTGCTGGCATCCAACGTTTGCGATCCGGTCAGGCCCTCCAACAGATCACCCAACGGGCCGCTCACCACCAGGCCATCACCTTCGGGGTTGAGGCTGATCCCGCCCAGGGAGAACGCGGGATTGTTCGTTGCTTGGGCCACCGCCGCGGCCTGACCGGCGGTCCCGGTGGGATTGGTCGTTGCCTGGGCCACCGCCGCGGCCTGAGAGGCCGCGCCGGCCGGGTTGGTCGCGGGTTCGGCCGGCTCGAACGGTGGCAACGTCGACGCGGCGGCCGACGCTCCGGCGTACCCGTACATCGCGGCGGCGTCTTGCGCCCACATCTCACCGTATTGGGCCTCGGTGGCCGCAATGGCCGGGATGTTCTGGCCGAGGAAGTTCGTCGCCAGCAACTCCGTCAGCAACGCCCGGTTCGCCGCGATCACCGGCGGTGGCACCGTCTCGGCGAACGCCGCCTCGTAAGCGCCCGCCGCCGCTACCGCCTGAGCGGCAACGTGTTCGGCGCGATCGACCGTGTCGCGCAACCACGCCACCTGCGGAAGTACCGCCGTCAGCATGGACGCGGCGGCCGGCCCCTGCCAAGGTCCGTCCGTGAGGCCCGCGATCACCGCCGCGTAGGCGGAAGCCGCGGAGTGCAGCTCGGCGGCCAGGCCGTCCCAGGCCGCCGCGGCCGCCAGCAGCGGACCTGAGCCGGGTCCCGAGTACATCAACGCGGAGTTGATCTCGGGCGGCAACTGCGCAAAATCGAGCATCGCGAGCTCGCCTAACCGACCGCGGCGGTGTTGGCGATCTCCGTGGCGGCGTACGAACCGGCGCTGATGCCGAGCATCGTCGCCAGCTGCTCACGAATCACCGCGGCCTGCGCGCTGATTTCCTGGAACAGCTGGCCGTGCCGGGAGAACTGTTGCGCGGTCAATATCGATACCGCGTCGGCCGCGGCGGGAGCCACACTGGTCGTGGGAACCGCCACCGCCGAACTTCCCTCCCGCACGGCCGCATTGATCCGGTTCAGCTCGCGGGAAGCCGCATCCAGTATTTCCGGCTGCGCCATCAAAAAAGACATGACTTCTCAAAAACCTTTCACATCAATAGTTCTCGGGCACTCGTCCAGGTGCCGAGTCGGACGCCTGGCCACGTTAGGTCAGTCGTGTCTCGAGATGACAGCCCCAGAGGCGCTAATTCACGGCCGGGACGAAAACTGTTCACTTAGCTGATCTGGAATGCTGCGACTTTTGCAATCCATATGAAAGTCGTTGTGTGCACACATATTTGAGGCCATATATGAACTCATATGAGACCTCTGTGCCGCCCGCCCGGGTTTGCCCGCGGCGCACGAGACGGCTCTGCCCAGGCGTGGCCGAGCCTGGGTGCGGCACAACCAGGAGACCTACGCCCTGGATACGCACGAGCAGCTGCACGCAATATCGGGCTATGAGCAACACAACGTCAGCCTGGTCGGCCAGCACTAACCAAGCAGCACCTTGATGCGGGGACTAATCGACTCTCCGGTTCGGCTCACCTAGCATGCGGGCACACCAAACCCTTCCCGGCGCAGTGCGATTGACCGCCCTGGGCGTGGGCTTCCTGGTGGGGCCGGTCGCAACGCCCGCCCTGCTGTGGCTGACTTTGGTCCTGGACCTGCCGCTGGTGCTGATAATCGTCCTGCTCATCGTCATGGTGCTCATGTCAAACGGGCTGTCGCACCTCATCATTCGCGTATGCGGGCTGAACGAAACCGGTGGCTTCGGCCGAAACGCCGACAACGCGGCGATGGTCAGGCCGGCCGCGACCGCGGCGATCGATCGGCGGACAAACCTCGAGGCATTCGGTGCGACCGGCATGCCTGGCACCCTAGCGTCCGGGCCGCGGTCGGTGGGCGCGATTTACGCCGCGGCGTTGTCGGCGTTTCGGCCGAAGCCACCGGTTTCGTTCAGCCCGCATACGCGAATGATGAGGTGCGACAGCCCGTT
>NZ_LZMG01000380.1:0-1636 GCF_001673615.1 Mycobacterium sp. 1245499.0 | reverse complement strand
CGTCACCAAGGACGGGGCCATCGCCGGGCCGCGTTCCCTCGAGCACCTCGTCGACGTGGTGCTGCACTTCGAGGGCGACCGCAACGGCTCGCTGCGCATGGTCCGGGGGATCAAGAACCGGTTCGGGGCGGCCGACGAGGTCGGCTGTTTCCTGTTGCACGACAACGGGATCGAGGGCGTCGCCGACCCGTCGAACCTGTTCCTGGATCAGCGTCCGGCCCCGGTGCCGGGCACCGCGATCACGGTGACACTGGACGGCAAACGGCCGCTGATCGGCGAGGTGCAGGCGCTGCTGGCCACGCCGGCGGGCGGCTCGCCGCGCCGCGCCGTCAGCGGCATCGACCACTCCCGGGCCGCGATGATCACCGCGGTGCTGGAAAAGCACGCCAGGCTGCCAGTCGGCATTAACGACATCTACCTGTCCACGGTCGGCGGCATGCGGCTGACCGATCCATCGTCGGATCTGGCGGTCGCGGTCGCGCTGGCGTCAGCGCTCACCGGCCTGCCGCTGCCCACCACCGCGGTGATGATCGGCGAAGTGGGACTGGCCGGAGATCTGCGGCGGGTCAGCGGCATGGAGCGGCGGCTGAGCGAAGCCGCTCGCCAGGGGTTTTCCATCGCGCTCATCCCGGACGGTGACGACCCCCGGCGCGAGATCGTGCCGAACGGGATGCGGGCGCTGCGCGCGCCCACCATCGTGGCGGCGCTGGAGCACATGATCGACATCGCCGACCACCGCGGCGGCGCTCCCGCAAACCCGCCATGGCTGGACGCATGACGCGTCGGGCCTGAAGAATGACATGCTGTGACTCGTCCGACCCTGCGTGAAACCGTCGCCCGCCTGGCTCCGGGCACCGGCCTGCGTGACGGCCTGGAACGCATCCTGCGTGGCCGCACCGGCGCCCTGATCGTGCTCGGCAACGACGAGGCCGTCGAGGCCATCTGCGACGGTGGGTTCGCGCTGGACGTGCGCTACGCGCCCACCCGGCTGCGCGAGCTGGCGAAGATGGACGGCGCCGTCGTGCTGTCCACCGACGGCAGCCGCATCGTGCGGGCCAACGTGCAGTTGGTCCCGGACCCGTCGATCGCCACCGACGAGTCGGGGACCCGGCACCGGTCGGCGGAGCGGGCGGCGATCCAGACCGGCTACCCGGTGATCTCGGTGAGCCATTCGATGAACATCGTGACCGTCTACGTCGGCGGGGAGCGCCACGTGGTGGCGGACTCGGCGACCATCCTGTCGCGGGCCAACCAGGCCATCGCCACCCTGGAGCGGTACAAGATCAGGCTCGACGAGGTCAGCAGGCAGCTGTCGCGCGCCGAGATCGAGGACTTCGTCACGCTGCGCGACGTCATGACGGTGGTGCAGCGGCTCGAGCTGGTCCGCCGGATCGGCCAGGTGATCGACAACGACGTGGTCGAACTGGGCACCGACGGCCGCCAGCTGCGGCTGCAGCTCGACGAGCTACTCGGCGGCAACGACAACGCCCGGGAACTGATCGTGCGCGACTATCACGCCAGCCCGGAGCCGTTGTCCGAGGCGCAGATGACCGCCACGCTCGACGAGCTAGACGCGCTGTCGGACACCGAGCTGCTCGACTTCACCATCCTGGCAAAGGTTTTCGGGTATCCGACC
>NZ_LZMG01000379.1:0-1267 GCF_001673615.1 Mycobacterium sp. 1245499.0 | reverse complement strand
GCGGCCCGCAGCGGCTTTTCGGCAAGCACCGCACCGAATTCCGCCACGATCGAGAAATGCGCGGGATTGCGTTCGCTGTAGCGATAGAAGAGCCGCTCCGCCGCTCCCAGGGGGCGCACGAGGGTCGTCACCTGGCCGTGCTGCGGATTGTTCACGATCGCCGAACCTCCAACCGCCGGTAAAGCGCTGCGACACAACGCAGACGGAACCCCGGCCGAGTCGGTTCATCCACGGAGACGAATTCATCCGACGTTCAACTGCCACCACGCTCGATACCCCGCGCGACCAGTGTGGCGCCGCCCGCTTGCCCCGGGCTCCCCACGTTTGCGTCACGTTTCCCACAGATCGCGACATCGGGCCTGGAGTAAGCGATGCCGTGCCGATGCACCGGATGCCTCGCCATACTAAAAAGTATGTTACGGTCTCGGGCATGTCCGTGGTCGAACGCCAACCGCTGCACGGCGTCACCGACGAATTCGTTGCGCGGCTGGCCGATCGCGCCGAGGAGGCCGAGCGATTGCGGCGCCTGCCCGCCGCGACGATCAGCGATTTCCGGCAGACCGACCTGTTTCGGTTACTGCTGCCAGCCCGGTTCGGCGGCCTTCAGGCCTCGTTTCCCGAACTGCTGCAACCGATTCGGCGGATGGCGCACGGCTGCGCGTCCAGCGCCTGGACGCTGGGGTTCTACGCGCTGCACAACTGGATGCTGTCGCTGTTCAATCCGCGCGTTCAGGACGAGGTCTTCGCGTCCGGCCCAGTGCTGGCGCCGGCTCCCCTGGCCCCCACCGGCCGGGGCGTGCCGGTCGACGGTGGCGTGCGCCTGACCGGCAGGTGGTCCTGGGCGACCGGTGCGATGGATGCCGATTGGATGATCGTCGGCGCGCTCATCGAACGGCAGGACCGTATCGATCCGGTGCTCGTCGTGCTGCCCGCCGACCGGGTCGAGGTGGTAGACACCTGGCAGACGGCCGGCATGCGCGGCACCGGTTCGCATGATCTCGTCATCACCGACGTGTTCGTCCCCGAGCACCGAGTGGTCGCCGTGGCCGACATCTACGGCGGGACGGCACCCGGCGCGGCTGCACACGGGGTCGCGACGTACCGGTGGCCGATGGTTCCGGCGCTGGCGCTGACGGCGTCGATGCCCGTGCTCGGGACCGCGGAGCGGGTGACCGAACTCTTCGCCGAACGGCTCAGCGAGCGCGTGCTGGCCTACAGCGGGGTGGCGCAGAAAGACCAGCCCGCCGCTCAGATCAGGCTGGGCGAG
>NZ_LZMG01000378.1:0-10392 GCF_001673615.1 Mycobacterium sp. 1245499.0 | reverse complement strand
TGTTGGCCTGGGCGGTGTGAACGGCGATGGTGGCCTTCACGTTCGACGGATTCTTGTCCGACCACGCGATGTCGTTCGCGTTGAAAGTCATCGGCAGATAGCCGTTGTCGCGCAGGGCGTTGGTGAATTTGTCCAGGGTGACCGCGCTCTCCGGCTTCGCGCCCTCCACCAGATTCACCTTGCTGGCACCCGGAACGTTCGGGTCGGCGAGCCGCGTGAGCACGTCGGTGAGGGCCTCGGGCGGCGGCAGGGGAGCCGTGTTGGGCGCGGCAACCTGGCTCGAGGTGGCCGGTGGGAGCGAAGACGTGGCCGACGAACCGGTATTCGGGTGCGGCGACGAACATGCCGCGAGTCCGACCGCCGCCAAGGCGGCGGCGGCGCTCAGCGCTACGGGCAGTGGCCGGTGCATCCAGTCGGTCGGCCGGCTAGACGCCTCTGGCCGCTTCGCGAACGAAGGGTGTCGCTAAGGTCTGGCCGATGGGTGCAACGGAAGTCACACCGGCGGAGGGGGCGACGACGGCGACGCGAGTCGAGCCTGTGGCGAGGCTTTTTGCGGTCACGCTGGCACCTCCTGAGGCCCTTTCGATCATCACGATTAGTGGCCGAGATTACCAGCGTGACGAAAATCTTAACTTTTCGTGGGTATTTGACTCCGCACATCAATCGGCAATCGCCGGTAGCTTTGAAGTATCCGCCGCACCAATTCGGTGTGGGAAAGGAGCGCAAGATGGGTAGCTCAGAGCGTTCTGAAGCTTTCGGAACACCGCACGAATCAGACATGTCCAGCGGCGACGAGGCCGAGTTGGAGCAACTACGCCGCGAGGCAGCGATGTTGCGCGAGCAACTCGAGCACGCCGTCGGCTCGCATGGAGGTGCCCGCTCCGCCCGCGATGTGCATCAGCTCGAAGCGCGCATCGACTCGCTCGCGTCGCGGAACTCGAAGTTGATGGAGACCCTCAAAGAGGCTCGCCAGCAACTGCTTGCGCTGCGTGAGGAAGTCGATCGGCTGGGGCAGCCGCCCAGCGGCTACGGCGTCCTGCTCGGCACGCACGAGGACGACACGGTCGACGTGTTCACCTCCGGCCGCAAGATGCGGCTGACGTGCTCGCCGAACATCGAAGTTCCCTTGCTGCGCAAGGGGCAGACGGTCCGGCTCAACGAGGCCCTGACCGTCGTCGAGGCCGGCACGTTCGAATCGGTCGGCGAAATCTCCACGTTGCGTGAGCTCCTGGCCGACGGGCACCGGGCCCTGGTCGTCGGGCACGCCGACGAGGAGCGCATCGTGTGGCTGGCCGAGCCGCTGGTCGCCGAGGACCTCCCGGAGGGGCATCCCGACGCGCTGAACGACGACACCCGGCCGCGCAGGCTGCGGCCCGGCGACTCGCTGTTGGTCGACACCAAGGCCGGGTACGCCTTCGAGCGGATCCCCAAGGCCGAGGTCGAGGACCTGGTGCTCGAAGAGGTGCCCGACGTCAGCTACGAGGACATCGGTGGCCTGACCCGCCAGATCGAGCAGATCCGGGACGCGGTGGAGCTGCCGTTCCTGCACAAGGAGCTGTACCGCGAGTACGCGCTGCGCCCGCCCAAAGGTGTGCTGCTCTACGGTCCGCCCGGTTGCGGTAAGACGCTGATCGCTAAGGCCGTGGCCAACTCGCTGGCCAAGAAGATGGCCGAGGTGCGCGGCGACGACGCCCGCGAGGCCAAGTCCTACTTCTTGAACATCAAGGGACCCGAGCTGCTCAACAAGTTCGTCGGTGAGACCGAGCGGCACATCCGGCTGATCTTCCAGCGCGCCCGCGAGAAGGCGTCGGAAGGCACACCGGTGATCGTGTTCTTCGACGAGATGGACTCGATCTTCCGCACCCGCGGGACCGGCGTCTCCTCGGACGTCGAGACCACCGTCGTCCCGCAGTTGCTGAGCGAGATCGACGGCGTCGAGGGCCTGGAGAACGTCATCGTGATCGGCGCCTCCAACCGTGAGGACATGATCGACCCGGCGATCCTGCGGCCCGGCCGTCTGGACGTGAAGATCAAGATCGAGCGGCCCGATGCCGAAGCGGCACAAGACATCTTCTCGAAGTACCTGGTCGAGACGCTGCCGGTGCACGCCGACGATCTCGCCGAGTTCGGGGGCGACCGTTCGGCTTGCATCCGGGCGATGATCGAAAAGGTCGTCGAGCGGATGTACGCCGAGATCGACGACAACCGGTTCCTGGAGGTCACCTACGCCAACGGTGACAAGGAAGTCATGTACTTCAAGGACTTCAACTCCGGCGCCATGATCCAGAACGTCGTCGACCGGGCGAAGAAGAACGCGATCAAGTCGGTGCTGGAGACCGGGCAGCCCGGTCTGCGCATCCAGCATCTGCTGGACTCGATCGTCGACGAGTTCGCCGAGAACGAGGACCTGCCCAACACCACCAACCCCGATGACTGGGCGCGGATTTCGGGCAAGAAGGGCGAGCGGATCGTCTACATCCGCACCCTGGTCACCGGCAAGAGCTCGAGCGCATCGCGGGCCATCGACACCGAATCCAACCTGGGCCAGTACCTGTAGGGCTCGGCGCCGGCTGAGCCCTTGGGGCTCAGTCGGTCACCAGCGAATAGCTGTTGGTCAGGGTGTCCTACAGCACCTGGGCGGGCCGCTGGGTCGTGTCCACGCGCAGTTCTTCGGTGAGGACCCGCGGTTGATACGACCACCCGGCCGGCAGGTCGAGCCGGTCGGCAAGGCCCGGTAGGTCGTCGCGCGACAAGGTGGCGTCGGCGACCTGGCTCCAGGTCTGCATCACCCAGTGCCGGCTCTGCGGATCGATGAGTTCGAACACCTGCTGGCCGGCGTTGAAGACGAACACCGTGTGGCGACTGACCGTGTTGGGGACATATGGCGCAGGGTTCATCGACGACAACAGCACGGTGGCCTGCTGGATCATCTCGATGCCGCCGAAGGACTTGGTGATCTGCGGCCCGCGGGCCTGTTTTTCGATGGCGTTCATCAGCCAGTAGCGGGGACCGTTGAGCAGGGCTGCGGCCGCGCCGTGTTCGGTGGCGATGGCGTGCGCGTCCAGCGCCGACCACAGCTCCTGGGGACAGTCGTTGAGCGGGAAGCTGTTGTAAACCGTTGCCTGTGGGCCCGCCTCGCCGGGAGTTACCAGGAGTACCTCGCCATAGCGCTTCCCGGACAGGTCTAGTGCGTGTTTACCGACGGCGCGGCCGGCTTCGGGGGCGGACACTCCGGTGAAATTAATCACTGGTACCGGTGCCGTCAATACGACGGACGGCGGGCCCGGCGGCGCCTCGATAGCGGTTACGCGCCACCAAAGTCGTCTGCAGGTCGTCGATCAGCGGGTCGAGAAAGGTGGACCGGTACTCCGCGTCGCCCGCCGCGCGGGCGCTGATGTACATGAACGTCAGCGCGCCGAGGAACAGGGTCATGTGGATCAGTGAGTCGGGCACCGGCAGCGTGAATCCGAGCACCGTCGCGCGGCTGGTGTAGGTGTGGGTCCACTCGTTGAGCAGGTCGGGGCTTCGCCGGGTGAGCACGAACGGCAAACCGCGCTCCAAGAACTAGCTTTCGGCGGCGGCGCCCGGCGCGGCTCGGGGGTCCGGAGCGCGGCCGCGAAGAAGCTCCATGCCGGGTCACCCTACGGCCGGCAGCCCACCCGCGGCGGCCGTATCGAAAGGGTTGCCCGACGGGCGGTTTGCGGACGTCGGTCGGGCCGCGGGCTCGCCCGGGCGAGTCGCATCGGCCGGCTCCCGCGCGCCCCGCCGCGCGGGCCACTTCGTCGCCCGGCCTACGCTTAGGTCATGCAACGGATTATCGGAACGGAGGTCGAATACGGCATTTCATCGCCATCGGACCCGACAGCCAATCCGATCCTCACGTCGACGCAGGCGGTTTTGGCGTATGCGGCCGCAGCGGGCATCCAGCGCGCCAAGCGCACCCGCTGGGATTACGAGGTGGAATCGCCGTTGCGGGATGCCCGCGGCTTCGACCTGAGCCGCTCGGCCGGCCCGCCCCCGGTGGTCGACGCCGACGAGGTCGGCGCGGCCAACATGATCCTGACCAACGGCGCGCGGCTCTACGTCGACCACGCGCATCCCGAATACTCCGCCCCCGAGTGCACCGACCCGCTGGACGCGGTGATCTGGGACAAGGCCGGCGAGCGCGTCATGGAGGCCGCCGCACGCCACGTCGCCAGCGTGCCGGGGGCCGCGAAACTGCAGCTCTACAAGAACAACGTCGACGGCAAGGGCGCGTCCTACGGGTCGCACGAGAACTATCTGATGTCGCGGCAGACGCCGTTTTCGGCCATCATCGCCGGGCTGACCCCCTTTCTGGTCTCCCGGCAGGTGGTCACCGGCTCGGGCCGGGTCGGCATCGGCCCCTCCGGTGACGAGCCCGGCTTCCAGCTGTCCCAGCGCTCGGACTACATCGAGGTCGAGGTCGGCCTGGAAACCACGCTCAAACGCGGCATCATCAACACCCGCGACGAGCCGCACGCCGACGCCGATCGATACCGGCGGCTGCACGTCATCATCGGCGACGCGAACCTCGCCGAGACGTCGACCTATCTGAAGCTGGGCACCACCGCGCTGGTGCTGGACCTGATCGAAGAGGGCCCGGCGCACGGCATCGACCTGAGCGACCTGGCGCTGGCGCGGCCGGTGCATGCGGTCCACGCCATCAGCCGCGACCCGTCGCTGCGCGCCGCCGTGGCACTGGCCGACGGCCGGGAGCTGACGGGGCTTGCGCTGCAACGTGTTTACCTCGATCGGGTGGCCAAGCTGGTCGACAGCCGCGACCCCGATCCGCGCGCGTCCGACGTCGTCGAGACCTGGGCGCACGTGCTCGACCAGCTCGAGCGCGACCCGATGGAATGCGCCGAAATACTCGACTGGCCGGCCAAGCTGCGCCTGCTCGAAGGGTTCCGGCAGCGCGAGAACCTGAGCTGGTCGGCGCCGCGGCTGCACCTGGTGGACCTGCAATATTCCGACGTCCGGCTGGACAAGGGCCTCTACAACCGGCTCGTCGCGCGCGGTTCGATGAAGCGCCTGGTGACCGAGCACCAGGTGCTCGAAGCGGTGGACAAGCCGCCGACGGACACCCGCGCCTATTTCCGCGGTGAGTGCCTGCGCCGATTCGGCGCCGACATCGCCGCGGCCAGCTGGGACTCGGTGATTTTCGATCTGGGTGGTGATTCGCTGGTCCGGATCCCGACGTTAGAGCCGCTGCGCGGCAGCAAAGCCCACGTCGGGGCGCTGCTGGACTCGGTGGACAGCGCCGCCCAACTGGTCGAACAACTCACCAGCTAGGTGCCGGTTAACCCAGGGAACGTCGGGGTCGACCGGTAGGCTAGGAAAGACCAACGGGCAGTGTGGCTTGATCGGTGAACAAGCCATTCAACGGGCCCAGACAACGCAGGAGGCGGCGATGGCTCAGGAGCAGACCAAGCGTGGCGGTGGTGGCGACGACGAAGACGATGTCGCCGGCAGCACCGCCGCGGGCCAAGAACGCCGGGAGAAGCTAGCCGAGGACACCGACGATCTGCTGGATGAGATCGACGACGTCCTCGAGGAGAACGCCGAGGACTTCGTTCGCGCGTATGTCCAAAAGGGCGGACAGTGACCTGGCCTTTCTCTGATCGCCTGTCCACCAATTCCGCGCTTCCGGGCTACGCACCTCCAAGAAGCCCCGCTATAGACCTCTCGTCGTTTGCTGATCTGTTGCGTCGGCAGGCGCCGGAGTTGCTGCCGGCGAGCCTGTCGGGCACGCAGTCCGATGGTGCCGCGGGGCAGCTGCCCCACGGCACCACCATCGTCGCGCTGAAATATCCCGGCGGCGTGGTGCTCGCCGGCGATCGGCGTTCGACGCAGGGCAACATGATCGCCGGGCGCGACGTCAAGAAGGTGTACATCACCGACGACTACACGGCCACCGGCATCGCCGGCACCGCCGCGATCGCGGTGGAATTCGCCCGCCTGTATGCGGTGGAACTCGAGCATTACGAGAAGCTCGAGGGCGTGCCGCTCACGTTCGCCGGCAAGGTGAACCGGTTGGCCATCATGGTGCGGGGCAACCTGGCCGCCGCGATGCAGGGTCTGATCGCCTTGCCGCTGCTGGTGGGCTACGACATCGATGCGCCGGATCCCGAAGGCGCCGGGCGCATCGTGTCTTTCGACGCCGCCGGCGGCTGGAACCTGGAAGAGGAGGGCTACCAGTCGGTGGGGTCGGGATCGATTTTCGCCAAGTCGTCGATGAAGAAGTTGTACTCGCAGGTCACCGACGCCGACTCCGCGGTGCGCGTCGCCATCGAGGCGCTCTACGACGCCGCCGATGACGATTCCGCCACCGGCGGACCGGATCTGGTGCGCGGCATCTACCCGACCGCGGTCACCATCGGCGCCGAGGGGGCGCTCGACGTGCCGGAGAGCCGCATCGCCGAATTGTCCCGCGAAGTGATCCAAAGCCGTTCGCGCGCCGACACTTTCGGCCCCGATGGTGGTGAGAAGTGAGCTTCCCGTATTTCATCTCGCCCGAGCAGGCGATGCGCGAGCGCAGCGAGCTCGCGCGCAAGGGCATCGCCCGGGGCAAGAGCGTGGTCGCGCTGGCCTACGCCGGTGGTGTGCTCTTCGTCGCGGAGAACCCGTCGCGGTCACTGCAGAAGATCAGCGAGCTCTACGACCGCGTCGGCTTCGCGGCCGCCGGCAAGTTCAACGAATTCGACAACTTGCGCCGCGGCGGAATCCAATTCGCCGACACCCGCGGGTACGCCTACGACCGTCGTGACGTCACGGGCCGGCAGCTGGCCAACGTCTACGCGCAGACGCTCGGCACCATCTTCACCGAGCAGGCCAAGCCCTACGAGGTGGAGCTGTGCGTGGCCGAGGTCGCGCACTACGGCGAGAGCAGACCGCCTGAGCTGTACCGGATTACCTACGACGGATCGATCGCCGACGAGCCGCATTTCGTGGTGATGGGTGGCACCACCGAACCGATCACCACGGCGCTCAAGGACTCTTACGCCGAGAACGCCGACCTGCGTGAGGCCACCCGCATCGCCGTCAAGGCCCTGCGGGCCGGCAGCGAAGCGTCGAATGGCGACCAGGCAGCCCTGGACGTCGGCAGCCTGGAAGTCGCCATCCTGGATGTCAACCGGCCGCGACGGGCGTTCCGGCGGATCAACCGCGCCAGCCTGGAAAATTTGCTGCGCGAGTTGGATTCCGACGGCCCGGCAGGCGACGGCGAGGAATCGAACGGGGAATCCGCCGACTAGGCATCGCTCGGCGCGGCCCGCCGCCGGTGCCGATGGGGCTGTTGGTGCCCAAGGTGCGGGTGAGCCGCGAGGAGTAGCAAGGCCCGGTGCGGGCGGACGGTCGCCCGGTGCGGCCTCCCGAAGGCGTCCGCGCGACCTCCGGAAAACTTCGTCGGATTGATACGCGCGGCTTGCTCACCGTCCCGGTCGGACAACCAGTACGCTCGATTACGTGCAGCGACGAATCATGGGCATCGAGACCGAGTTCGGGGTCACCTGCACATTCCATGGGCACCGGCGGCTCAGCCCGGACGAGGTGGCCCGCTACTTGTTCCGCCGTGTCGTGTCCTGGGGCCGCAGCTCCAATGTTTTCCTGCGTAACGGCGCCCGCCTGTACCTCGACGTCGGCAGCCACCCGGAGTACGCGACCGCCGAGTGCGACAGCCTGGTGCAGCTGGTCACCCACGACCGCGCGGGCGAATGGGTGCTGGAAGACCTGCTCGTCGACGCCGAGCAGCGACTGGCCGACGAGGGCATCGGCGGCGACATCTACCTCTTCAAGAACAACACCGACTCGGCGGGCAACTCCTACGGGTGCCACGAGAACTACCTGATCGTGCGGGCCGGTGAGTTCTCCCGGATCTCCGATGTGCTGTTGCCGTTCCTGGTCACCCGCCAGCTGATCTGCGGCGCCGGAAAGGTCTTACAGACCCCCAAGGCCGCGACGTTCTGTCTTTCCCAACGCGCCGAGCACATCTGGGAAGGCGTTTCCTCGGCCACCACCCGCAGCCGGCCGATCATCAACACCCGCGACGAGCCCCACGCCGACGCCGAGAAATACCGGCGGCTGCACGTGATCGTCGGCGACTCCAACATGTGCGAGACCACCACCATGCTCAAGGTGGGCACGGCCGCTCTGGTGCTCGAGATGATCGAAGCCGGCGTCCCGTTCCGGGACTTCTCGCTGGACAATCCCATCCGCGCCATCCGCGAGGTCAGCCACGACATCACCGGTCGCCGGCCCGTGCGGCTGGCGGGCGGGCGGCAGGCCAGCGCGCTGGACATCCAGCGGGAGTACTACACCCGCGCCGTCGAGCACCTGCAGACCCGCGAACCCAACGCGCAGATCGAGCAGATCGTCGACCTGTGGGGCCGCCAGCTCGACGCGGTCGAAAGCCAGGACTTCGCCAAGGTGGACACCGAGATCGACTGGGTGATCAAGCGCAAGCTCTTCCAGCGCTACCAGGACCGCTACAACATGGAGCTGTCCGACCCCAAGATCGCCCAGCTGGACCTGGCCTACCACGACATCAAGCGCGGACGCGGCGTCTTCGACCTGTTGCAGCGCAAGGGGCTGGCCGCCCGCGTCACCACCGACGAGGACATCGCCGAGGCCGTCGACAACCCGCCGCAGACCACCCGGGCGCGGCTGCGCGGCGAGTTCATCAGCGCCGCCCAGGCCGCCGGCCGTGACTTCACCGTCGACTGGGTGCACCTCAAGCTCAACGACCAGGCGCAGCGCACCGTGCTGTGCAAGGACCCGTTCCGTGCGGTCGACGAGCGGGTCAAGCGCCTGATCGCAAGCATGTAGCCGCTCCGACGCGCCGGCGCGACGCGGATGGCCGGCGGAAGCGCCAGACGAGGACCATCGAATAACCTGGAGCCAATGGCGACGTCAAAAGTCGAACGGCTGGTGAATCTGGTCATCGCCCTGCTGTCCACCCGCGGTTACATCTCGGCGGAGAAGATCAGGTCGAGCGTGGCGGGCTATTCGGACAGCCCCAGCGCCGAGGCGTTCTCCCGCATGTTCGAGCGCGACAAGAACGAGCTGCGCGACCTGGGCATCCCGCTCGAGGTCGGCCGGGCCTCGGCCTGGGACCCCACCGAGGGTTACCGGATCAACCGCGACGCCTACGCGCTCGCACCGGTCGACCTGACCCCCGACGAGGCGGCCGCGGTCGCCGTTGCGACGCAGCTGTGGGAGTCGCCCGAGCTGATCACCGCGACGCAGGGCGCGCTGCTCAAGCTGCGCGCGGCCGGCGTCGACGTCGATCCCGACGCGCCCGTCGCCATCGCGTCGCCGGCCGGGGTGCCCGGCCTGCGCGGGTCGGAAGACGTCCTGGGAATCCTGTTGTCCGCCATCGACTCCCGGCAGGCGGTGCAGTTTCAGCACCGACCCTCGAGGGCCGAGCCATACGCCACCCGCACCGTCGAGCCCTGGGGCGTGGTCACCGAGAAGGGCCGCTGGTATCTCGTGGGCCACGACCGCGACCGCGACGCCACCCGGACCTTCCGGCTTTCCCGGATCGGTGCGGACGTCACGCCGATCGGGCCACCGGGCGCCGTCACCGTGCCGAAAGACGTTGACCTGCGGAAGATCGTGGCCCAGACCGTCACCGAAGTGTCGGCGGGGCCGACCGTCGGGCGGGCGCGAGTGTGGGTGGCCGACGGGCGGGCCACCGCGCTGCGGCGCGCGGGCAGGCCCGTCGATGCCCGCCAGTTCGGCGGTCGCGACGGCGAGGTGATCGAACTCGACATCTCCTTCGCCGACCAGCTGGCACGGGACATCGCCGGCTACGGGCCCGACGCCCTGGTGCTCGAACCGCAGTCCCTGCGCGACGACGTGCTGGCCCGGCTGCGCGCGCATGCGGGCGGGGACGCCGTCGGGGCGGGGCAGCCGCCCGGCCGCGGGGGAGTGTCCGCGTGACACCGATCTCCACCCGGCTGATCCGGCTGTTGAACATGGTTCCGTATTTCCAGGCCAATCCCCGGGTCACCCGAGCCAAGGCGGCCGCCGATCTCGGGGTGTCGGCTAAGCAGCTCGAAGACGACCTGAACCAGCTGTGGATGTGCGGGCTGCCGGGCTACTTTCCGGGGGACCTGATCGATTTCGAGTTCTCCGGGGACACCATCGAGGTGACCTTCTCCGCGGGAATCGACCGCCCGCTCAAGCTCACCTCGCCGGAGGCCACCGGGCTGCTGGTCGCGTTGCGGGCGCTGGCCGACATTCCCGGCGTCGTCGACCCCGAGGCCGCGCGCAGCGCGATCGCCAAGATCGAGGGCGCCGCCGGGGCCACGCGCAGGGTGGCCGACGGCAGCGCCGGGTCGCCGTCGAACAGCGAGGTGTCCGGCGGCGCGT
>NZ_LZMG01000377.1:0-3036 GCF_001673615.1 Mycobacterium sp. 1245499.0 | reverse complement strand
TGCCCGGCCGCGCGACCAGGGAGATCCGCTCCAGCAGGTTCTTGCCGTCGACGCCGAAGTTGACCTCGCGCACCTCCCCCGCGGCCACTCGCCCCGCCGCCGTCGCGGCCCTTCCGACAGCGGGGCCCGCTGCGCGGCGCACCGCCGCCCGGGCCGCCGGCCGCCGCGTACGATCCGCCGACCCGGACCGGCCGCAGCAACGACGTGGGGGATTTCCCGACCACGCGGGTCGGCGTCCCGGGACCGCCATCGGACCGGCCGCCGCCGCAGGCGCGCGGCGCCTCGATCGGCCGCGCGCTCAACAACGACATCGTCATCCACGACGTGCTGGCCTCGCGCCATCACGCCTTCCTGACGCCGACGCCGACGGGTGCGGAGATCCGCGACGCGAACAGCAGCAACGGCACCTTCGTCAACGGCGTCAAGGTCGGCTCGGCGGCACTGTCCGACGGCGACGTGGTGACGATCGGCAACGTCGACCTGGTCTTCCACGACGGCGTGCTGGTTCGCCGCCAGGAGGCGGCCACCCGCGCCGGCGGCCTGGAGGTGCGAGGGGCCGGGGCGCGGTGGCCGCGGGCGGAAGCGACCCGACGCTGCCGGTGTGCTGGCCCACCTCGAAGGTGATCCGCGGGCCGTCGGGCTTGCCGATGTTGATGGTCTGGCCGTCGTGGATGTCGACGACCGGCACCCGCTGGCCGTCGAGGTAGACCCCGTTGAGCGTGTTGTTGTCGAGCGCGAGCCACCGCCCCCGATCGAAGCGCAGCAGCACGTGCGCGCGGGCGATCAACGGATGGGCGACCCGCAGGTCGGCACGCAGGTCGCTGCCGACGACCACGTCGCGGCCGGCGGCGAAGCTACCTTCGGCGCGGTCAGCTCGAGCCGTCAGCACGGGCTGCGCAGGTCGAGTCATCACATCCAGATTAGGGGTCGTTGGCCGCGACCCGGCCTCAGCGTTTCAGCCGGATGTGCCAGCGGACGAAGCCGGTGTAGCCGATCGACAGCGCCGCGAGCATCAGCATGTCGAACACGAAAATGTGTTTGGAGTGCTGCCAGATCGGGTCGTTGGTCGGGATCTGCTTGACCTTGACCAGCGATGGGAAGTCGATCGAGGAGGCGCCCGCGGCGTAGCCCCACCGGGCGGGCGTCAGCCACGCCATCTGCTCGAGGCCGATGCGCTGATAGACCGGGATCATGCCGCTGGAGAACACCAGCTGCGACATGATCGACACCACCAGCAGCGGCATGATCTGTTCGTTGGACTGGGCCAGCGCCGACAGCAGCAGGCCCAGCATGGCCGAGGCCACACAGGTGCCGGCGACGGTGACGAACAGCGAGAAGGTGGAGTTGCCGAAGAACTGGGGATGCGCCGTCGGCGCGCCCTTGCCCAGCCGCACGATAATCGTGGCGATCGCCGCCTGTGCCGTCGCGAAGACGCAGAACACCGCGATCTTGGCCAGCAGGTAGGCGGTGGTGGACAGGCCGACGGCCTGCTCGCGTCGGAAGATCGGGCGCTCGCCGATCAGGTCACGAATGGTCAGCGCGGTGCCCATGAACACCGCGCCGATGTTGAGCAGCACCATGATGTACTGCGGCTGCGTCGGCGCGGGGCCCAAGGGGTCGGCCGGGCCGAGGCCGGGGTGGGGGCCCTTCACCGTCAGCGACAACGCGCCGATGAGGAACGGCAGGACCGCCAGGAAGATGGTGTAACCGCGGTCAGACACGACCAGCCGAACCTGGCGGCGGGCGATCGTCGACAGCTGCCGGAACAGGTTGGTCTGGGGCGGTTCGCCCAGATCGGCCGGGCTCTCCGGGGTCGGTGGCTGCGACGACTGCTGGTTGCGCTCCTTGAAGCGGCGGTTGGCCTCGTCCGGGTCGGCCCCCACCTTGGCGAAGATGTCGGCCCAGTTGCGGGTCCCCATGGCGGACTCGACCTGGTCCGGCGGCCCGCAGAACGCGGTCTTGCCGCCGGGTGCGACCAGCAGGATCTGATCGCAGACGTCGAGGTAGGACACCGAGTGGGTCACCACCAAGACCGTGCGGCCGGCGTCGGCCAGCTGGCGCAGCATCAGCATGACCTGGCGGTCCAGCGCCGGGTCCAGACCCGACGTCGGCTCGTCGAGCAGCAGCAGCGACGGCTGGGTGAGCAGTTCGAGGGCGACGGAGGCGCGCTTGCGCTGGCCGCCGGAGAGCTTGTCGACCCGGGTGTCGGCGTGCTGGGTCATGTCGAGTTCTTCGAGCACCTGCGCGACGATGCGGGCCCGCTCCTGTTTGCTGGTGTCGGGCGGCAGGCGCAGCTCGGCGGCGTAGTTCAGCGCCTGGTTGACCGTGAGCTGGCGGTGCACCACGTCGTCCTGCGGGACCATGCCGATCCTGCTGCGCATCGAGGCGTACTCGGTGTGAATGTTGTGGCCCTCGAAGGTCACGGTGCCCGACGTCGGGCTGGTGTAGCCGACGATCAGCCGCGACAGCGTGGTCTTGCCCGCGCCCGAACCGCCGATGATGGCGGTCAGCGTCCCGGGCCGCGCGGTCAGCGAGATGTGGTCGAGCAGCTGCTTGCCGTGGTCGACGGTGTAGCAGACGGAGTTGACCTCCAGGCCGCCGCTGCGGGTGGCGGCCTCGGTGCGTCGGACCAGGTTGTCGCCGGTGAACACCAGGTCGACGTTGCCGATGGTGACGACGTCGCCCTCGGTCAGCACCGCCGAGCCGACCCGAACGCCGTTGACGAACGTCCCGTTCACGCTGTGCGCGTCGCGGATCTCGGTGCCCAGCGGCGTCTGGATCAGGAAGGCGTGGTGGCGCGAGGCCAGCACGTCCTGGATGACGATGTCGTTGTCGGTGGCGCGGCCGATGGTTTGCGAGCCGGCGGGCTTCTGGATGGCGCCGGAGCGCGACGGCATCAGCGCCTGGAACATCTTCGTGGCCAGGTTCGCGACCTCGGGCGGCTTCGCGGAGGCGGGGGCCATCTGGGTGTGCGGGCTCCCGACGGCGGGAATTTGCGCGATCGGCGGGGCGGCGGACGGCGCGGCCGGCGCGGCC
>NZ_LZMG01000376.1:0-45968 GCF_001673615.1 Mycobacterium sp. 1245499.0 | reverse complement strand
CGCCGAACCCGACGTGTTGCTGCTCGACGAACCGCTGGCCGGGCTCGACGTCGCCGCGGCGGCCGCGATCCGGGCCGTGCTGCGCAGGGTGATCACCCGCACCGGCTGTGCGGCGGTCCTGGTCACCCACGACCTGCTGGACGTGTTCACCCTGGCCGATCGCGTCCTGGTGCTGGAGTCGGGCACAATCGCCGAAATCGGGCCGGTGCCAGACGTTCTCACCGCACCACGCAGTCATTTCGCGGCCCGGATCGCGGGCATCAACCTGGTGAACGGAACCGTCGGCCGGGACGGCTCGCTGCGCGCGGACTCCGGTGTCCGCTGGTATGCGGCCCCTGCACAGGGCGGCGAAGCCTTTTCGCCCGAGCAGCATGCGATCGCGGTGTTTTCGCCGACGGCGGTGGCCGTCTACCGCGATCGGCCGCACGGCAGCCCCCGCAACACCGTCGAGGTCACCGTCGCGGAGCTGGATGTCCGCGGCCCCGCGGTCTTGGTGCGCGGTACTCAGCAACCCGACGGCGCCCCGGGCCTGGCCGCGGAGATCACCGTCGACGCCGCTTCGGAGCTGCAGTTGGCGCCCGGCGACCGGGTGTGGTTCTCCGTCAAGGCGCACGAAGTGGCGCTGCATCCCGCCGCCCGGTGACGGCGCCGCGCGGGGCCGCGCCGCCCGACGAAGGTTGCACATTGGCAACATCGGTAAATCCGCGCAGCATTCGTCGCAATGCATCCTTGCGTCACAGCGGTAACACGGTAGGTTCGTCGCCATGGAGCAGGTGGATCCGACCTCGACCCGTCGCAAAGGATTGTGGACGACCCTGGCAATCACCACGGTGACCGGCGCCAGCGCCGTCGCCATCGCGTTGCCGGCAACCTCGAACGCCGATCCCGAGGTGCCGACCCCGGTCCCGCCAACCACGGCCACGGCCCCACCCGGCGCCCCGGCGCCCACGGTGCCGCCGGCCGCCCAGGCGCCGAACGGGCAACCGGCACCCGGCGATCCCAACGCCGCCCCGCCGCCGCCGATCAACCCGAACGGCGCACCGCCGCCGCCCGTCGACCCGAACGCCCCGCCGCCACCGCCGGCCGATCCGAACGCCGGGCGGATCACCAACGCGGTCGGGGGATTCAGCTACGTCCTGCCCGGCGGCTGGGTGGAGTCGGACGCGTCGCACCTCGACTACGGCTCGGCGCTGCTGAGCAAGGTCACCGGCCCGCCGCCGGCGCCCGACCAGCCACCGGCCGTCGCCAATGACACCCGCATCGTGATGGGCCGCCTGGACCAAAAGCTCTACGCGAGCGCGGAAGCCAACAACGCCAAGGCCGCCGTGCGGCTGGGCTCGGACATGGGCGAGTTCTTCATGCCCTATCCCGGCACCCGGATCAACCAGGACGCCACGCCGCTCACCGGGAGCAACGGCAGCACCGGCAGCGCGTCGTATTACGAAGTGAAGTTCAGCGACGCGTCCAAGCCCAACGGCCAGATCTGGACCGGGGTCATCGGCGCGGCCAACGGCGGGACCGCCCAACGCTGGTTCGTGGTGTGGCTCGGAACCTCGAACGACCCGGTGGACCGGGGCGCGGCCAAGGCGCTCACCGAGTCGATCCAGGCGTGGACACCGCCGGCGGCACCGGCGCCGGCTCCGGGAACCCCCGCGGCGCCGGGCGCCCCGGCTGCGCCCGCACCGGCACCCGGGGCAGTGCCACCGGCCGCCCCGGCGGCGCCGGCCGCCCCTGGTGCCCCAGCGCCGGCTCCCGCGGCCCCCGCGGCGCCCGGAGCACCGGCGCAGGCTCCGGGTGGGGCGCCCGCCTCCGAGGTGAGCCCGCCCCCCACGCCGACACCGCAGCAGACCCTGTCGGCCTGACAGCTCCGCCGACCGGTTCGGCCGCGACGGAAAACCGACTGGTCAACCGTCTCCGATTCGGCACTCATTTCGTGACCCAAACTGGGTATACCGGAATGACGCCCAGCAAATAGCTGGGCTTTGCCAGCGATTGCAAGGAGACTTTCATGACTGTCATGGCAGCAACCGAATTTCTTGCCCGCTCCACCACTTTGACCAGCGTCGGCTGGATCGGCTACATCATCATCGGCGGTCTCGCCGGAGCGCTCGCCAGCAGGATCATCCGGGGCAGCGGGGCCGGCATCCTGATGGACATCGTCATCGGCATCGTCGGCGCCCTGATTGGTGGGTTCATCCTGAGCTTCTTCGTCAACACCGCGGGCGGCGGGATCATCTTCACCTTCTTCACCGCGCTGCTCGGCGCCGTGCTCCTGCTCTGGGTCGTCGGCTTGGTGCGACACAGGACGTAGGGCTTAACCCGTTGCGGCCGTGGTGGTTAGCGGCATGATGGATTGATGCCTCCACCGGTGACCACCACGGCAATGCGCGCCTGGCGCGTACGTCGACCCGGGCCGATGAACACCGGCCCGCTGGAGCAAGTCACCACCGAGATACCGCGCCCCGGACCGTCCGAACTGCTGGTGGCCGTGCGCGCCTGCGGCGTCTGCCGCACCGACCTGCATGTCACCGAGGGCGACCTGCCGGTGCACCGCGACCGGGTCACTCCCGGCCATGAGGTGGTCGGTGAAGTCATCGAGATGGGCGCCGAGGCCGCCGGCGAATTCCGGGTGGGGGATCGGGTCGGCATCGCCTGGTTGCGCCACACCTGCGGCGTCTGCAAATACTGTCGTCGCGGCGACGAGAACCTGTGCCCCCAGTCCCGCTACACCGGTTGGGACGCCGACGGCGGCTACGCCGAATTCGCCACCGTCCCGGCGGCATTCGCGCACCCACTGCCGAGCGGCTACAGCGACAGCGAGCTGGCGCCGCTGCTGTGCGCGGGCATCATCGGCTACCGCTCGTTGTTGCGCGCCGAGCTGCCACCCGGCGGCCGCCTGGGCCTCTACGGCTTCGGCGGCAGCGCGCACATCACCGCGCAGGTGGCGTTGGCGCAAGGCGCCGAGGTGCACGTGATGACCCGCGGAGCCCCGGCGCAGGAACTGGCGTTGCAGCTCGGCGCCGCGTCGGCTCAGGGCGCGGCCGATCCACCGCCGGTGCCGCTGGACGCCGCGATCCTGTTTGCCCCGGTGGGGGATCTGGTGCTGCCCGCGCTTGAGGCGCTGGACCGCGGCGGGACCCTGGCCATCGCCGGGATCCACCTGTCCGATATCCCGACCCTGAACTACCAGCGCCACCTGTTCCAGGAACGCCAGGTCCGATCGGTCACGTCCAACACCCGGGCCGACGCGCGGGCCTTCCTCGACTTCGCGAGCAAACACCACATCGAGGTGACGACGCCGGAATATCCGCTGGGACAGGCCGATCGGGCGCTGGCGGATCTGAGCGCCGGGCGCATCGCCGGTGCGGCGGTGCTGCTGGTGTGAACCCGGTCAGGCGGACAGGTGCCACACCAGTGCGGCCGCCAGCGCGCCAAGGCCGTTCAATGACCAGTGCAACGCGATCGGCGCGATCAGGCTGCCGCTGCGCCGGCGCAGCCAGCTGAAGACGAACCCGGCCGCCCCGGTGGCCAGCACCGCGCCGGTCACCCCCGCCGCCATCCCCACGATCCCGCCGCCGAACAGCCGGGTGAAGCCGACGTTGCTGCTGGTCAACCCGAACGACGTCGCGACGTGCCACAGCCCGAACAACAGCGAGCCGGCCAGCGCGACGCCGCGAAAGCCCCAGGCCCTGTTGAGCGTTCCGTGCAGCACGCCGCGGAAGGCCAGTTCCTCGGGAATCACGGTCTGCAGCGGGATGATGACCATCGAGGCGATCAGCGCCCCGGAGATGGTGGCGTAGCGGTTGTTCATGAACATCGGCCGGGTGGCCGGCAGCAGGACGCCCACCGCGATCACCGCGGCCACGACGACCACGGCGGCCACCGCGTAACCCAGGCCGGGCTTCCAGTGCTCGCGGCCCAGACCCAGGTCCGCCCAGCCCAGGCCGCGCCACCGCATCAGGACCACCAGGCCGACGGCCGCGGCGGGCACGGTCGCGATGCTCGCCCACGGCGTGGTGAAGTGCGCGATCAGGTTGGTCAGCACCAGCACCGCGACGACGACGGCGATGTCGAGGTGGATCCGGAATCGGTGCGGCGCCGCCAGCGGGGACACCAGGGGCTCGATGCGGGCGGTCCCGGTGGCGTCAGGCATCCGACCAGTTTACCGGCGCCGGTCCCGCCTCGACGTTCGACGAGGTGGCCGTCACGGTCGCGGTGGCGCCGAAACGCGGTGTCAGTCCTGGTCGCTCGGCGACCAGGTCCAGCCGGAGATCTTCGGGTCGTCCTCGCCGTGTTCGCGGGTGTACATCCGCGCGGCCAGGCGGGCGTCGACCATGCGCTGGCGCAGCATGGCGGCGCGACTGGCCAGCCCGTCCACCCGGTCGATCACGTCGATGACCAGGTGGAAGCGGTCCAGGTCGTTGAGCATCACCATGTCGAAGGGCGTGGTCGTGGTGCCGCGCTCCTTGAAGCCGCGCACGTGCAGGTGGGCGTGGTTGGTGCGGCTATAGGTGAGCCGGTGGATCAGCCAGGGATAGCCGTGGTAGGCGAAGATCACCGGCTTGTCCCGGGTGAACAGCGCGTCGAACTCGCGGTCCGGCAGGCCGTGTGGGTGCTCGGAGTCCGGCTGCAGCCGCATCAGGTCGACGATGTTGATCACCCGCACCCCCAGGTCCGGCAGCTCGCGGCGCAGGATGTCGGCGGCGGCCAGCGTCTCGAGCGTGGGGATGTCGCCCGCGCAGGCCAGCACCACGTCGGGTTCGTCGGTGGCGGTGCTCGCCCAGTCCCAGATGCCCAGGCCGCGGGTGCAGTGCGCGATGGCTTCGTCCATGCCGAGGTAGGCCAGCGCGGGCTGCTTGCCGGCCACGATGACGTTGATGTAGTCGCGGCTGCGCAGGCAGTGGTCGGCCACCGAGAGCAGCGTGTTGCCGTCCGGCGGCAGGTAGACGCGGGTCAGCTCGGGACGTTTGTTGGCGACGAGGTCGATGAACCCCGGGTCCTGATGGGACGCGCCGTTGTGGTCCTGGCGCCAGACGTGCGAGCTCAGCAGGTAGTTGAGCGACGCGATGGGGCGGCGCCACGGCAGTTCCCGGCTGGTGGCAAGCCATTTTGCGTGCTGGTTGAGCATCGAGTCGACGATGTGCACGAACGCCTCGTAGCAGTTGAACAGCCCGTGCCGGCCGGTCAGCAGGTAGCCCTCCAGCCAGCCCTGGCACAGGTGCTCGGAGAGCACCTCCATCACCCGGCCGTCGGGGGCGAGGTGTTCGTCGTCGGGCTCAACCTCCGAGAGCCACACCTTGTCGGTCGAGCCGTAGACGGCGTCGAGCCGATTCGACGCCGTCTCGTCGGGCCCCATCAGCCGGAACCGATCCCGGTTGCGGGCGATCACGTCGCGCAGGAACGTGCCCAGCACCCGGGTGGCCTCGTGCGTGGCGGCCGCCGGCCGCTCGACGGCCACGGCGTAGTCGCGGAAGTCCGGCAGGTCCAGGTCGTGCAGCAGCAGGCCGCCGTTGGCGTGCGGGTTGGCGCTCATCCGCCGATCGCCGGTGGGCGCCAGGACCCGCAATTCCTCACGTAGCCTGCCGTTTTCGTCGAACAGCTGCTCGGGGGCGTAGCTGCGCAGCCACTCCTCGAGCTGGGCGCGGTGTTCGGGATTGTCGTGCGTCTCGGACAACGGCACCTGATGCGAGCGCCAGGTGCCCTCCACCTTCTTGCCGTCCACCACCTTGGGTCCGGTCCAGCCCTTGGGCGTGCGCAGCACGATCATCGGCCACACCGGCCGCTCGACCTCGCCGCCGCCGCGGGCCGCGCTCTGGATGGCCGCGATGTCGTCGAACGCGTCGTCGAGCGCCGCGGCCAGTTGCTGGTGCACGTCGGCCGGGTCGTCCCCGGCAACCGTGATCGGCCGGTAGCCGTAGCCGCGCAGCAGCGCTTCCAGCTCGTCGTGGGGGATGCGGGCCAGCACCGTCGGGTTGGCGATCTTGTAGCCGTTGAGCGCCAGGATGGGCAGCACCGCGCCGTCGGTCACCGGGTTGAGGAATTTGTTGGAGTGCCAGCTGGCGGCCAGCGGCCCGGTTTCGGCCTCGCCGTCGCCGACCACGCAGGCCACCACCAGATACGGATTGTCCAGCGCGGCGCCGTAGGCGTGCACGAGCGCGTAGCCCAGCTCACCGCCCTCGTGGATGGAGCCCGGCGTCTGCGCGGCGACGTGGCTGGGGATGCCGCCGGGGAAGGAGAACTGCCGGAACAGCTTGCGCAGGCCCTCGGTGTCCTCCTCGATGCCGGTGTACACCTCGCTGTAGGTGCCCTCCAGGTAGGCGTTGGCGACCAGCCCGGGGCCGCCGTGGCCCGGGCCGGTCACGTAGATGACGTCGGCGTCGCGGTTGCGGATGATCCGGTTCAAGTGCGCGTAGACGAGGTTGAGCCCGGGCGTGGTGCCCCAGTGCCCCAGCAGGCGCGGTTTGACGTGTTCGGTGGACAGCGGCTCGGTGAGCAGCGGGTTGTCGAGGAGGTAGATCTGCCCCACCGAGAGATAATTGGCGGCGCGCCAGTATTTGTCGATGAGAGCGAGTTCGTCGTCGGAGAGCGGAGATTGCGCGGGCACGGAGGTTCGGGTTTCTAGGCTCACTGGGCCGATTGTGCGCGCCTTCGGCGCACAATGCTCGTGCGCGGCTAGTCTTCGCCGCGGGCGCGGGCCTCGTACGCCTGCCGCTTGGCCACGTCGACGTCGTCGGTGAAGACGTGATCGCCGCCGAGCATCCGGTTGAGCCCCTCGGCGATTCGACGCGGCCAGAACTTCTGGGAGACCACCATCGCGCCGGCCGCCTTGGTGATCCGCACCCGCGGCTTGGGGTGGGCGACCAGGTTGACGATCGCGTCGGCGATCTCGGCGGGCTCGGCGTTGCGGAAGCCCTTCATGCCGGGGGTGCCGGCGACCAGCTCGGTGTTGACGAACGTCGGTAACACCAGAGAGAACTTCACCCCGGCCTTGCGGTACTCCAGCCGGGCCGAGTCGGTGAACGCGACCACCGCGTGCTTGCTGGCGCAGTAGGTGGCCAGGCCGACGATGTAGAGCTCACCGGCCAGCGAGGCGACGTTGATGATGTGCCCCGTGCCGCGGGGGACCATGCGCTGGGCGGCCAGCTTGCTGCCCAGCATCACGCCATAGACGTTGATGTCCAGAATCCGGCGGGTGACCGCGTCCGGCTCGTCGATGACTCGGCCGACGGGCATGATGCCGGCGTTGTTGATCAGCACGTCGATCGGGCCGAGCTGCCGCTCGACCTCGTCCAGGAAGTCGGCGAACGAGTGGGGGTCGGTGACGTCGAGTTTTCCGTAGACGTCGAGGCCCAGGTCGGCGCCCGACTCCTTCACCCGCACCTCGTCGACGTCGCCGATGGCGACCTTGGCGCCCAGCTTGTGCAGCGCGGTCGCGGTGGCCAGTCCGATTCCCCGGGCGCCGCCGGTGATCACGATGACCTTGCCTTTCAGCCGGCCCCTGCCCTTCACGCCGACGGAAGCCGTATCTGCCATTCCTGGTCCCCTCCAGATTCTTGACGGGTGTCAACTTCGCCAGTGGGCTAAGCACAGCACTCGAAGTCGCCCCGCGCAACAATCCCCAGATGACCGGTAGCCCGCCGGTTCAGCGCAGGGCAAACCAAACCAGGCTGGCCCCGCCGGCCAGGGCGCAGTAGATCGCGAACGGCGTGAGCGTCCGGGTCTGGAAGTAGCGCGTCAGGAAGCGCACGGCGAGGTAGGCGCAGACGAAGGAGGCGACGCTGCCGGCCAACACCTGGCCCCCGATCCCGGCGCCGAGCGGCCCGAAGAGTTCCGGGATCTTGTACACCCCCGCGGCCAGGATGATCGGGGTCGCGAGCAGGAAGGAAAACCGCGCCGCGTCCTCGTGCGACAGGCCCCGCCACAGCCCGGCGACGATGGTGATTCCCGAGCGGCTGATGCCGGGGAACAGCGCCAGGATCTGCGCCGCACCGATCACCACGCCGCGGGGCAGCGGCAGTTGGGCGAGCCGGCGGTCCGACGCCTCGTCGCCGTGTTCGAGTTCCTGGCCGGTCGCCGCCGGCCCATCCGGTTCGGGCGCGACCCGCCGGCGCAACACTTCTCCCGCGTAGAGCGCGATCCCGTTGAGCAGCAGGAAGGCCGCCGCGGGGACCGGCTTGCCCAGTGTGGTGCGGAACAGCTGTTCTAGCGCCAGCCCCGCCAGGCCCACCGGGATGGTGCCGCCCACGATCAGCCAGGCCAGCCGCTCGTCGGGCGTCCGGATCCGGCGATGACGCAGCGAGGTGAAGAACCCGGTCAGGATGCGCACCCAGTCACGCCAGAAGAACAGCAGCAGCGCCGCGGCGGTGGCCACATGCAGGCCCACGATGAACGCCAGGTAGGGCGATTTGGGGGCCGAGACGCTGAGGTCCTGGGCCCATCGCCCGCCGGCCAGCGCGGGCACCAGCACCGCGTGCCCCAGGCTGGACACCGGGAACAGCTCGGTGACGCCTTGGAAGGCGCCGACCACCACGGCCTCGAGGTAGCTCAGGTGCGCGGTCATACGGGATGCCTCCATGAGACGACGGGTGGGCCTGGCGGATCGGCCTGTGACGATAGCCGACGCCGCACCGGCGCGGGTCTTCGACCGACCACCGACCACCATCACCGGTGCGCCGAATCAGCTTGCCCACCCGGCACTTTGGCCGCGCCGGCGATCGATCCGCATGGGGAATGCCCGACGGGCAGCCGCCTGACCAGGCAGGTACGGTGTCCAGATGGCCGACGGGCTGCTCGATGCCGTGCGTGTGCTCGACTTGTCGAGCGGCGTCGCCGACGCGGTCACCCGCCTGTTCGCCGACCTGGGTGCCGACGTCCTCAAGGTGGAACCGCCGGGCGGATGCCTGGGACGCGATGCGCTGCCCACGCTGCGCGGCGCCAGCATTCCGTTCGCCGTGCACAACGCCAACAAGCGCAGCACGGTGCTCGACCCCTTCGATGACGAGGACTGCGCCCGCTTCCTGGCACTGGCCGCCGAGGCCGACATCCTGGTGGACACCGGCGCCGACGAGCGCGGTGCCATGTTCGGGACCTCCGGTGAGGAGCTGGCGGCCCGCTACCCACACCTGGTGGTGCTCTCGATCACCGACTTCGGTGCGACGGGGTCGCGGTCGTCCTGGCGCGCCACCGATCCGGTGCTGTACGCGATGTGCGGCGCGCTGTCGCGGTCGGGCCCCACCACCGGGACGCCCGTGTTGCCGCCGGACGGCATCGCTTCGGCGACCGCCGCCGTCCAGGCGGCGTGGGCCGCGCTCGCGGCGTATTACAACCGATTACGCTGCGGCACGGGCGATTACATCGACTTCTCGTGGTTCGACGCCGTCGTGATGGCGCTCGATCCCGCGTTCGGCGCGCACGGGCAGGCCGCCGCCGGCGTCCGCCGCAGCGGGCGGTGGCGGGGCCGGCCGAAGAACCAGGACGCCTACCCGATCTATCCGTGCCGGGACGGCTACGTCCGGCTGTGTGTGATGGCGCCGCGGCAGTGGCGCGGCCTGCGGCGCTGGCTGGGGGAGCCGGAACAGTTCCAGGACCCGAAATTCGACGCGATCGGCGAGCGGTTCGCGGCCTGGCCGCAGATCAGCGAGCTGATCCGGGAGCTGTTCGCCGGGCAGACCATGCAGGATCTGGTGGCCGCCGGGCAGGCCAACGGGGTGCCGATCGCCGCGGTGCTGACGCCCGCACGGATCCTGGGGTCCGAACACTTCCAGGCGGTGGGCGCGATCACCGAGGCCGAACTGGTCCCCGGCGTGCGCACCGCCGTGCCGACCGGATATTTCGTCGTGGACGGCCGCCGCGCGGGTTTCCGGACGCCGGTCCCCGCCGCGGGAAGCGACGAACCGTATTGGAGCGGCAACCCGTCGGTGGTGCCGTCGTCCTCGGGCCGGCTCGGCGACTATCCCTTTGCCGGGCTGCGGATTCTGGATCTGGGCATCATCGTGGCCGGCGGCGAGCTGAGCCGGTTGTTCGGCGACCTGGGCGCCGACGTCATCAAAGTCGAAAGCGTCGACTACCCGGACGGACTGCGGCAGGCCCGGATCGGCGACGCGATGAGCGAGTCGTTCGCCTGGACGCACCGCAACAACCGGGGCCTCGGATTGGATCTGCGCAGCGCCGAGGGCAAGAAGATCTTCGGCCGCCTGGTGGCCGAGGCCGACGCCGTCTTCGCCAACTTCAAGCCGGGAACCCTTGGGGCACTGGGGTTTTCCTACGACGAGCTGCGCGCGCTCAACCCGCGCATTGTGCTGGCCGAAAGCAGCGCGTTCGGCGACACGGGGCCGTGGAGCGCGCGGCTGGGCTACGGCCCACTGGTGCGCGCCACCACCGGGGTCACCCGGCTCTGGACGTCGGACGAGGCGACCGACGAAGCCGCCGCGGGCCGGCACGGGTTCTACGACGCGACGACGGTCTTCCCCGACCACGTGGTGGGCCGGGTCACCGCGATCGGGGCGCTGGCCGCGCTGATCCACCGCGACCGGACCGGCCGGGGCGCCCACGTCCACATCTCGCAGGCCGAGGTCGTGGTCAACCAACTCGACACGCTGTACGTCACCGAGGCCGCGCTGGCCGCGGGCGTCACGCAGATCCGCGAGGACACCGGGCTGCATGCGGTCTATCCCTGCGCCGGTGACGACGAATGGTGCGTCATCTCGATCCGGTCGGACGACGAATGGCGCCGCGCCGCTTGGGTTTTCGATCACGCCGGGTGGGCCGAGGACCCGCGCTTCGCCACCGGCGAGGCGCGACTGGCCCATCGCCGCGAGCTGGTGGAGCTGGTCTCGGGGTGGACCCGCACCCGTACCCCGTTGCGGGCCGCCGAACTGTTGCAGTCGGCCGGGGTCCCGGCGGGGCCGATGAACCGCCCGCCGGACGTGCTCGAGGACCCCCAGCTGGTGGCGCGGAACGTCTACAGCCCCATGACGCATCCCCTGATCGACAACCCGTTGCCGGCCGAGACGGGTCCGGCGCCGTATCGCCACATCGCGGCGGCCCGGCACGTCCCGGCGCCGCTGCCCGGCCAGCACACCGTCGAGATCTGCCGGGAGGTGCTCGGGATGAACCCCGCGGACATCCAGCGGCTGCTCGACGACGGCGTCCTGTCCGCCCCGGCCGACACCGTCTAGCGGTCGAGCCCGCAGCGCCACCCCGCGGCCGCCACGGCGAGGCCCGACGGGACCAGATCCATAGCCACGCTAAATTCGTTCCCATGAGCGTCGACCCCACGACCCCGGTGTTGATCGGCTACGGCCAGGTCAACCATCGCGACGAGATCGACCCGCAAGGCCGCTCGGTCGAGCCGATGGACCTGATGGTGGCCGCGGCCGGGAAAGCCGCCGACCCCGCGGTGATCCAGGCCGTCGACTCCATTCGCATCGTCAACATCCTGTCGGCCCAATACCGCGACCCGGGCCTGTTGCTCGGCCAGCGGATCGGGGCGACGGACTTCAGCACGCTGTACAGCCCCGTCGGGGGCAACGTGCCACAGTCGCTGGTCAACCAGGCCTGCCTGGACATCCAGCGGGGTCACGCCCGGGTGGTGCTGCTGGCCGGCGCCGAAACCTGGCGCACCCGGCGCGGGTTGCGGGCCAAGGGCGCCAAGCTGGTGTGGACCGAGCAGGACCACTCGGTCCCGATGGCCGAAATCAGCGGCGACGACGTCCCGATGGCCGGTGACGCCGAGATCAGGATCTCCCTGGACCGGCCCGCCTACATCTATCCGCTGTTCGAGGAGGCGCTGCGGATCGCGAACGGCGAGTCGATCGACGATCACCTCGAGCGCATCGGGGCGCTGTGGGCCCGGTTCAACGCCGTCGCAGTGGACAACCCGAACGCTTGGATCCGCAAGCCGTCGAGCGCCGACGAGATCCGCAGCGCCGGTCCGCAGAACCGCATGATCAGCTGGCCCTACACCAAGCTGATGAACTCCAACAACATGGTCGACCAGGGCGCGGCGCTGGTCCTGACCTCGGCCGGGGAGGCGACACGGCTCAAGATTCCGGCCGAGCGGTGGGTTTACCCGCACGCGGGCACCGACGCCCACGACACGCCGTCGGTCGCCGAACGTCACGAACTGCACCGCTCGACGGCGATCCGGATCGCCGGCGCGCGGGCGCTCGAGCTGGCCGGCGTGGGTGTCGACGACATCGACTACGTCGACCTGTACTCCTGCTTCCCCTCCGCGGTTCAGGTGGCGGCGGCCGAGCTCGGGCTGAGCGTCGACGATCCCGCCCGCCCGCTGACGGTGACCGGCGGTCTGACGTTCGCGGGCGGGCCATGGAGCAACTACGTGATGCATTCGATCGCCACCATGGCGGAGTTGCTGGTGGCCAATCCGGGCCGGCGCGGCCTGATCACCGCCAACGGTGGCTACCTGACCAAACACAGCTTCGGCGTGTACAGCACCGAGCCACCGGCCGAATTCCGTTGGGAAGACACGCAACCCGCCGTCGATCGGGAGCCGACGACCGACGCGGCGGTCGGGTGGGAAGGCGTCGGCACCGTGGAGGCCTGGACGACCCCCTTCGACCGCGAGGGGCGGCCCGAGAAGGCTTTTCTGGCCGTCCGGACGCCCGACGGGGCGCGTGCGCTGGCCGTGGTCACCGATCCCGCCGCGGCGCAGGAGTCGGTGCGGGAGGACATCGGTGGCGCCAAGGCCGCCGTCGCCGCGGACGGCAGCGCGACGCTGCGATAGCCCGGCCGGCAACATCACACCAGGTCGGCCGAACCGTTACCGGACCAACGGTCGCGTAGCCCACGCCTACTTGCCTATTGTTGAATGCTGAGGGTTGGGGGAGGTGAGCCCAGGTGCACATCCTGGTTACCGACGCCACCGGCGCACTCGGGCGGCTGGTCGCTGGGCAGCTGATCGCTGCCGGGCACACGGTCACCGGCATTGCTGAACTGCCCCATCCATGCCTGGACCGCAACGTCGAGTTTGTTTGCGCGTCGCTGCGCGATCGGGTCCTACGGGACCTGACCGAGGAGGCCGACGCGGTGATCCACCTGGCCCCCATCGACCCGACCGCCCCGGGCAGCGCGGACATTGACGGCCTCGCACGGGTGACCGATGCCGCCGCCCGCGCCGGGTCCCGGCTGCTGTTCGTGTCGCAGGCCGCCGGCCGGCCCGAGCTGTACCGGCCGGCCGAGGACCTGGTCTCGTCGAGTTGGGGCCCCACCGTCGTGGTCCGGATCGCGCCACCGGTCGGTCGCCAGCTCGACTGGATGGTGTGCCGCACCGTGGCCACCCTGCTGCGCGCCAAGGTCTCGACCCAACCCATGCGGGTGCTTCATCTCGACGACCTGATGCGCTTTCTGGTGTCGGTGCTCGACACCGACCGCACCGGTGTGGTGGACCTCGCCAGCCCGGACACCGTCAACCTGGTCACCGCCTGGCGGGTGCTACGTGCCGCCGACCCGCGGTCCCGGCTGCATCGGGTGCGTAGCTGGTCGCAACTGGTCCCCGAGATGGATGTTTTTGCCGCACAAGAAGATTGGTCGTTCCAGTTCGGCTGGCACGCGCTTGACGCGGTCGCCGACACCGCGCGCGGACTCGTCGGTCGCCGAGTCGACACCGCGGGCGCGATCAATCACGGCGGGCGGCTCGCGCTCCCGGTCGAGGTGCTGGCCCACTCCCGACGGCCTTCCGAGGACGCCCGCAGTGCGGCACCGGAAGGCATCGAGGGCGAATTCGACGACCAGATCGATCCGAGGTTTCCCGTCTTCAGTGCGTCCCCCCTCAACGAGGCGCTGCCCGGACCGCTCACCCCGATCACGCTTGACGTCCAACTGAGCGGATTGCGCACGGCGAGCAGGGTATTGGGCCAGGCGCTCGCGCTCGGCGGCGCGGTGGACGAGGAATGGGCCAGCCGGGCCGTCGCGGTGTTCGGCCATCGTCCCTACATCGGGGTCTCGGTCAACATGGTCGCCGCCGCTCAGCTGCCCGGCTGGGATCAGGAGGCGCTCGCCCGCGACGCCCTGGTCGGCCAGCCCCACATCGGGGATCCGCTGCCGTTCGGTGAGCCGGCCCTGGTAGGCGGCGCCCTGGGCTCGCTGGCCAAGGCCGTCGCGGCGGGTCGATCGGTGGCGCTGCTGCGCCACCTGCGGTCCGACACCCGCGCCTACGGCGCCGCCGCGGCCGCGGAACACCTCGACACCGGCCAACTGGCGCTGCTACCGGAGGCCGCACTGGAAGTTCGGCTGCGGCTGCTGCGCGATCGCATCCATCAAGGGTGGATCCTCAACGCGCTGTGGCTGATCGACGCCGGAGTCAGCGCCGCGACACCGGTGCGCGGCCAGGCGGGGCGCAGTGTGTCCGGGGTGGGCATGATCGCCGACAGCCATCTCGTCGACGCCGAGATCGCCGAGTTGGCGGCGGCGCTGCGAGCCGACCCGCCGTTGCGCGCGCTGGCCGCCGACGGCAACCTCGCCAGCATCCGCGCGCTGTCACCCAAGACGGCTGCCGCCGTCGACGACGCCGTCGCGCGAATCGGGCACCGCGGGCCGGGAGAGGCCGAGTTGGCCGCCACGACATTCGCCGACGATCCCACCATGTTGCTGATCGCCGCGGCCACCTGCGAACAGCCGCCGACGCCGCAGCAACGGCCGGCGCGCGCCGCCCGTGGTTCTCGGGAGCTGGCCTACGACACCACGATGCGGTTCACACACGAACTCCGTATGACGTTGCGCGCCTTGGGTTCGCTGCGGGTCGAGGCGGACCTCATCGACGATGTCGAGGACATGTACTACCTGACCTGCAACGAACTGGTCACCCTGCCCGGTGATGCGCGGTTGCGGATCAAACGCCGCCGCACCGAACGCGAACGGCTGCAGGCGCAATGCCCACCCGAGGTCATCGACGGGGCGTGGACCCCGGTGCCGCGCGGCGCTGACGGCTCGGACCCCGAGCGCACCGCGGGCTAGTCGCTCGGGTGCGTCAACCCAAAAGCTCGCGCAGTGCCAGCGCGTTGCGGACCGCGTGGCCGCCCAGGTCGTTGTTGAAGTACATCCACACGTCGCGTCCCTCGCCGTCCCAGCCTGCGATTCGCTCGGCCCAGCGCCGTAGGTCGTCATCGGAGTAGGAGCCGGCATAGTTGGCTTCCGGATCCGGGCCGTGCATCCGGATGTACACCAAATCCGTCGTGGCACGCGGGATGCACTCCAGCCCGAGGCCACTCATCACCACATAGGCGGCGCGGCGGCGTTCCAGCAACTCGAACACCGCGGGGTCATTCCACGAGGGGTGGCGCAATTCGACGGCGACGCGGATCGATTCGGGCATCAGTGCCAGGAACGTATCCAGGCGCGCGTCGTCGCGCTGTTGCTCGGGGTGCAACTGCGCGAGCAGCACCCCGTGCCGATCTCCCAGCAGGCGCCAACAACGTTCGAATCGTTCGATCCACGGTTCGGGTGAGGCCAGCCGGCGATAGTGGGTCAATCCGCGATGAGCCTTGACCGACATGGTGAAACCCTCCGGCAGTTGGCGGCGCCAGCCCGTGAAGGTCGAATCCTGCGGCCACCGGTAGAAACTGGCGTTCAGCTCGACGGTGTCGAACACCTCGACGTAGCGGGCCAGGCGGCGCCCCGACGGCGTTCCCGTCGGATACAACACATTCGCCCAGTGGTTGTAGGACCACCCTGAGGTACCGATGCGTATGGTCACGGGCCGCTCAGCCGGTCACCCGCTGACGCACATCGTCGTCCAGCGACGCCCTGACCAGCGCGGCGGCCAACCTCGCATTGGCGTGCGGCGCAAGGGATCCCAGCATCGCCGGCGCGGCGGGCAGACCCAATTGCTTGGCGGTGCCGGTGGCCCGGTCATCGAAATACGGGCGCACCCAGGTCCACACGTCTTGAACTTCGCGCAGGTAGATGTCGGCGCCGGTGTCGCCGATTCCCTTGAACTGCTTGAGCATCCGTTTGGCCGCTGCGGCATCATGGCGGCTGCGATCGGCCAGACGGCGCAGATCGCCGGAGTAGTCGTCGCGAACCCGGTCGGCCATATCCGCCAGCCGGGTCGCCGAGCTCTCGTCGTAGCGCACGTAGTGGGCACGCCCGAACGCCTCGATCATGGTGTGCCGGTCGGCCGCCTGCACGGCTTTGGGTGTGCGCAGGCCGGCTTTGAACAGCTCACGCGCGGCGGCCGTGGCGATGCCGGCGTCGATCGGCTTGCTGGCAAGCATGCACAGGACCAGCAGCTGAAACAGCGGCATCGGCTTGTCGCTCAGCTTGATACGCGCCTGCGCCGCATAGGTCGTGCCGGCAACGTCGAGAAGTCGTCGCACCCGCTTGTCCATACGCACCCGCGTACCCGCGCCCCGCGCGAGCAAACCGCACGCTACTTGGGCGGCAGGGTGCGCGCGTAGCCGACCCCACGGTTCACCCACCCCTGCAGCTGCCGCTTGGTCCGCACCCCGGCGGCCTCGACACGCAGCCAGCCGCGCACCTCTCGGCCGCCCATCACCATGGGGTGGACGTGCGCACGCCGCAGCAGCGACTCGAACACGGCGGGGGACGCGCGTACCAGCAGTCCGCCCTGCCCGCTCACGGCGACCGACATGTTGCCGTCGACCAGGAACGCCAGGCCGCCGAACATGCGCTTCTCCTCGACGCCGGACTCCGATCCCAACAGTTCGCGGATCCGGTTGGCCAGGTCTTCGTCGTAGGCCATGAACCCTTCAGTCCAGATCGACGCGGATGGTGAGCAGGTCGCTGCCCATCAAGCGCACCATCGCGCTGTTCATCCGCGGCAGCTCGCCCAGCCGCCGCACGGCATCGTCGTCGGGCAGCAGGTGCGCGGTCCCGCTGCGCCACCGCCCGCCAACCCGCACGCGCACAGCCGGATTCGCTTTGATGTTGCGAACATAGTCGGAGTGCTCGCCGTGTTCGGCGACCATCCAGAACCGGTTGTCCACGACGCGGCCACCCACCGCGGTCCGGCGCGGTTGCCCGCTCTTGCGCCCGGTGGTTTCCAGCATGGTCGTCGGCAGCTGCCGGCCCACCGGGTTGACGAGCAGCCGCTGAACCCGATGGACCACTTGCCGTTTCAATGTCGCGAAGTCGCTCATGCCGTGGATTCTGCCGCAAACGAGAACAGCCGCCACATGCGCGGCGGCTGTCTCGTTATGCGGTTTTACGTGGCGTAGGCCACGAATTGGCCGCCGGGCAGGAACACGCCCCACTGGTTGAAGTCCGGGTTGAATACCACCGGGTAGTCGCCCGGTTGGCCCGGCGGAGTCCAGCGAGCCGGGTACCCGTAACCGATCGGGTCGTTGAAGTGCCCCGGCGGCGGGAATCCGCGCTGCCCCGGCGGAAGCGGGGTGCCCGGGCCGTTGCAGTTGGCGCCGGGGCCGCCGACGCAACCCGGCACCGGCGGATTCGGCCCATGCGGGTCGGCCTGCGCCAACCCGGCGCCGATTCCGAGCGCACCGGACGTCAAAGCACCCGCGATCGCGGCGCTAGCAGCAATTCTGTTCAACCTCATGATGAACTCCTTATCCGGCCGGTCGACCGCCTACGGCGGCGTCACGGCAGTGATCTGTTGTTCGTCCACCCGCGCCGTTTGACGTCGGGTTAGAGGTCATTCCCCCCTCGGCTGGTCTTCCCTCTGCGCTGACAGATACCCGGCCCCGGGGGAAGCCAAAACTTCTTGCCTTGCCCGGGGCCATGGCGTCGTCACTAGCTCGACACGGGATCAACGCCGCCTAGACAGCGTCATGCGGCCACGGTGGCGGCCTGCGCCGCCGGCTCCAGGGCCTGCGCAACGATCTCGGCGACATCGGTCATGGGCCGCACGTCCAGCACCTCGAGCACCTCGGCGGGCACGTCGTCCAGATCGGGCTCGTTGCGCGCCGGAATGAAAACCGTTGACAGACCGGCACGTTGGGCCGCCAGCAGCTTCTGCTTCACCCCACCGATCGGCAGCACCCGACCGTTCAGCGTGACCTCACCGGTCATGCCGACGTCGGAACGGACCTGACGCCCGGTCGCCATCGACACCAGGGCGGTCACCATGGTGACACCGGCCGACGGGCCGTCCTTGGGCACCGCACCCGCGGGGACGTGGACGTGGATGCGCCGGTTCAACGCCTCGGGCTCGACACCGAGCGCGTCGGCGTGGGAGCGCACGTAGGACAGCGCGATCTGCGCCGACTCCTTCATCACGTCGCCCAGCTGGCCGGTCAACTGCAAACCCGGTTCCCCGTCGGTGGCGCCGGCCTCGATGTAGAGCACGTCACCACCCAGGCCGGTCACGGCCAGGCCGGTGGCCACCCCGGGCACCGCCGTGCGTTCGGCCGATTCCGGCGTGAATCGCGGGCGGCCAAGGTAGCCAACCAGATCCGGCTCGTCGATGGTCAACGGCTCCGGGTTGGCGGCCAGCTTGGTGGTGGCCTTGCGCAGCGCCTTGGCCAACAGCCGCTCGAACTGGCGCACGCCGGGCTCGCGGGTGTAATCCGCCGCGATCTTGCGCAACGCCGCGTCGGTCACCGCGACCTCGTCCTCGGTCAGCGCCGCGCGCTGGCGCTGCCGGGGCAGCAGGTAGTCACGCGCGATGACGACCTTGTCGTCCTCGGTGTAGCCGTCGATCGCAACCAGCTCCATGCGGTCCAGCAGGGCGGACGGAATGTTCTCGATCACGTTGGCGGTGGCCAGGAACACCACGTCGGACAGGTCCAGGTCCAAATCCAGGTAGTGGTCGCGGAAGGTGTGGTTCTGCGCGGGGTCGAGCACCTCGAGCAGCGCCGCGCTCGGGTCACCGCGATAGTCGGCACCGACCTTGTCGATTTCGTCCAGCAACACAACGGGATTCATCGATCCCGCCTCACCGATCGCACGCACGATCCGGCCCGGCAACGCTCCCACATAGGTGCGCCGGTGCCCGCGGATCTCGGCCTCGTCGCGCACACCGCCCAGGGCGACGCGGACGAACTTGCGGCCCAAGGCCCGGGCGACGCTCTCGCCCAGCGACGTCTTGCCGACGCCGGGGGGACCGGCGAGCACCATCACCGCACCGGAGCCGCGGCCGCCGACGACCTGCAGCCCACGCTGGGCGCGGCGCGCCCGCACGGCCAGGTACTCGACGATGCGGTCCTTGACGTCGTCCAGCCCGTGGTGGTCGGCGTCCAGGATTTCCCGGGCCGCCTCCAGGTCCGTGGAGTCCTCGGTCCGGACGTTCCACGGCAGGTCCAGGACGGTGTCCAGCCAGGTGCGGATCCAGCCGCTTTCCGGGCTCTGGTCGCTGGACCGTTCCAGCTTGCCGACCTCGCGCAGCGCGGCCTCACGCACCTGCTCGGGCAGCTCGGCGGCCTCGACGCGGGCACGGTAGTCATCCGAGCCGTCCGGTTCGCCCTCGCCCAGTTCCTTGCGGATGGCGGCCAGCTGTTGGCGCAGCAGGAACTCCTTCTGCGTCTTCTCCATGCCCTCGCGCACGTCCTCGGCGATCTTGTCGTTGACCTCGACCTCGGCCAAATGCGAGCTGGTCCAGTCGATCAGCACGCGCAGCCGCTCGGTGACGTCGACGGTCTCGAGCAGTTGCCGTTTCTGCGCGTTGGTCAGGTACGAGGCGTAACCGGAGGTATCGGCCAGCGCCGACGGGTCGGTCAGCCTGTTGACGTAATCGATGATCTCCCACGCTTCGCGGCGTTGCAGCATGGCCAGCAGCAGCTTCTTGTACTCCGCCGTGAGCGCCTTGATCTCGTCGGTCGTCTCGCCGTCGGGGACCTCAGTCACCTCGACCCACAGCGCCGCACCGGGCCCGGACGCGCCCGCCCCGATCTGCGCCCTGCGCTCACCGCGCACCACCGCGGCGGTGCCACCGCCGGCGATGCGCCCGACCTGCAGGATTTTCGCGATCACGCCGTGCGAGGGGTAACGGTCGTCCAGTCGAGGGGCGATCAGCAGCTGTCCCGATTCGCTCGCCGCAGCGGCATCGATCGCCGCTCGGGCGGCGTCGTCCAGCGCGATCGGCACCACCATTCCGGGCAATACGATGGTGTCAGTGACAAACAGCACCGGCACCGACTTGGCTTCAGCCATCAAATCCTCCAAAAGTTGAGTCTGATGCGCTTAACCCAGCCGGGCGCCGGTTTGTTCCCGGGGACCCCGGCCGTTGCGGGTGTGCGGCCGGCGTCACACCGGCGGCAACGGGCCCAGCCGTCGCAGTTGCGTGACGTGCTGGGGGGAGAGCTCCTCGAGGCAGGTGACGCCGAGCAGCGCCATGGTCCGCACAATCCCGCTGCGGAGGATGTCGATCGCGCGGCTCACTCCCGCCTCACCGCCGGCCATCAGGCCGTACAGGTAGGCGCGCCCGACCAGCGTGCAGCGGGCCCCCAGCGCGATCGCGGCGACGATGTCGGCGCCGGCCATGATGCCGGTGTCCACCAGGATCTCGGTGTGTTGCCCAAGCTCCCGCGCGACCGTGGGCAGCAGGTGAAAGGGCACCGGGGCCCGGTCCAGTTGGCGCCCACCATGATTCGACAAGACGATGCCGTCGACGCCGCGGTCGACGACGGCGCGAGCGTCCTCGAGTGTCTGAATCCCTTTCACGACGAGCTTGCCGGGCCATTGCGCCTTGATCCACTCCAGATCGTCGAAGGTGAGGCTGGGATCGAACATGGTGCTCAGATACTCGGCGACGGTGCCGGGCCAGCGATCGAGCGAGGCAAACGCCAGCGGCTCGGTGGTCAGCAGATCGAACCACCATTTCGGGTGCGGCACGGCATCGAGCACGGTGCGCAGCGTCAGTGTCGGCGGAATCGTCATGCCGTTGCGGTTATCCCGTAGCCGGGCACCGGAGACCGGGACGTCGACGGTGGCCAGCAGCGTGTCGAAGCCCGCGTCGGCGGCGCGCCGCACCAGGGCCATGGAGCGCTCGCGATCGCGCCACATGTAGAGCTGGAACCACTTTCGGCCCTGCGGGACGGCGGTGACGAGATCCTCGATCGCGCAGGTACCCAAGGTGGACAGCGAAAACGGGATCCCCGCGTCGGCCGCCGCTTGTGCTCCGGCGATCTCGCCCTCGGTGTGCATCAAGCGGGTGAATCCGGTGGGGGCGATCCCGAACGGCAACACGACCGGCTGCCCCAGCACATTCCAGCCGGTGGTGACCTGGGAGACGTCACGCAGAATCGTCGGATGAAACTCGATGTCGCGGAACGCTTGTCGTGCGCGTTGGATGGATAGTTCGTCGTCGGCGGCCCCGTCGGTGTAGTCGAACGCCGCCCTCGGGGTGCGGCGCTTGGCGATGGCTCGCAGGTCCTCGATGGTGTACGCGGCGTCGAGGCGGCGCCTGGTCGCGTTGAGCCGGGGCCGCTTGAACTGCATCAGCGGCGCGAGGTCGCGCACCTTGGGCACTCGTCGTTGGACCGCCATGTGTGCAACCGTAGTCAAATGGACTCGACAGGCGACCCCTTCGATCTCAAACGTTTTGTGGACGCGCAGCGCCCGGTGTACGACGATGTCGTCGCCGAGCTGCGCGCCGGCCGAAAACGCAGTCACTGGATGTGGTTCGTCTTCCCGCAGCTGCGCGGCCTGGGCGGCAGCGCCATGGCGGCCCGGTTCGGCATCGCCTCGCTCGACGAAGCCGGCGCATACTTGCGCCACGAGCTGCTGGGGCCGCGGTTGCACGAGTGCGCCCGGCTGGTCAGCGCGGTGCAGGGGCGCTCCATCGGCCAGATCTTCGGTTCGCCGGACGACCTCAAGCTGTGCTCGTCGATGACGCTGTTCGCCCGCGCGACCGAGGACAACGCCGACTTCGTCGCGGTGCTGGACAAGTATTACGACGGCCGCCAGGACCGGCTGACCTTGGAGCGGCTGGCGACGCCCTAGGCGACGCCGTGAAAGCCGGGCTCTAGACCGGGCGCAGGATCCGCCAGCCGCGGGGCTCAACGGCGACGGTGTCGACGACCTCCTGCGGCGGGGCGGCCGATCCGCCGATCACCTCGGCGCGAGCGGTGCCCAGCTTCGGCAGCGACACCCGCAGCGGCTCGTCGTCGATGTTGAGCGCCACCAGCAGGGCATCGTCGCCGTGGCGCGTCTCGTACACGTAGCGCCGGTTTTCCAGCAGCCGGGCGGTGGTGGTCGCCGCATGTAACCACGGGTAGCGGCGTCGCAGCCCGACCAGGTATTGGTGCAGCCGCCAGGTTTCGACGCCGAAGTCGTCGAGTTGCATTGGGGGAGAGCCGAACTCGGGGCGAACCGCGTCGTCACCGCCGAAGCGTTCCTCCTTGACCCCCCGGAATCCCAGTTCGTCGCCGGCGTACACGCTGGGCACCCCGCCGACCGTCAGCAACAGCACCAGCGCGTGGGCGACGTGTTCGGGATTTTCCAGCCGGCTGGCGATGCGGGTGACGTCGTGGTTGCCGATGAAGGTCAGCGGCGCGAAGCAGGTCAGAAACTCGTTGTGGCGCTGCAGCGCCCAGTCCAGCTCGAAGAAATTGCCGTCGTTGAGGCCGCTCCAGATCGCCTTCCACAGCTCGTATTGCGTGGCCGAGTCGAAGGTGGCGGCCTCCACGACCGCGGCGTAGTCGCCGTGGATGAGCTCCCCGACGAACCAGGCGTCCGGGTAGCGCTCCCGCACCCGCGGCAGCGTCGATGCCCAGAAGTGTTGCGGCACGGCATAAGCCGCGTCCAGTCGCCAGCCGTCGGCGCCGCGACCCAGCCAGTGCGCCATGACGTCGACGGCATAGTCGGCCACCTCGGGGTTGTCGTGGTTGAGGGTGATCAGTCCCTCGTGGCCTTCGAAGGTGTGAAATCGGCCGGGCCGTCCGCGAAACCAGCCTGCGGCCGCCTCGTCGTCGGCGGCCTCGCGGTAGCGCGCGAAATCCTGGCCGACGTGATTGAACACCCCGTCGAGCAGTACCCGCAGTCCGCGGCGATGAGCCTCGGCGATCAGGTGGTCGAAGTCGTCGTCATCGCCCAGCCGGGGGTCGATGCGGTAGTGGTCGGTGGTGTCGTAACCGTGTGTGCGCGAGGCGAAGACGGGTCCCAGCGCGAGGCCGGAAGCCCCGAGTTCGATGGCGTGGTCCAGCCAGTCGACGAGCCGCCGCAACCGGTGCTCCTCCGGTTGCGGCGGCTCGTCTGCCTGCGGTGCGGGAAACGCTCCCACGAACCCCAGGGGATAGACCTGCCACCAGATCGCGTGCTGGACCCAGGCGGGTCCGGTCACGGTTCTGGTCACGACGGCGCGATCAGCCGACGGTGGCCAGCGTCTGGGAGGCGATGATCGCTTGCGCCACGCCGGAAATGATCGCCGCGGCCTTCAACGCCTCCTGGATGGTTTCCCGGCTGACGCCGGCCTCGCGCAGCGTGTGCTCATGAGCGGCCACGCAGTCCGGGCAGCCGTTGATCGACGACACCGCGAAAGACCACAGCTCGAAGTTCGCCTTCTCCACGCCGGGGTTGGCGATGATGTTCATCCGCAACCCCGCGCGCAGATCGTCGTACTTGCCGTCCAGGAAGCCCCGGCCACGGTAGAACACGTTGTTCATGCCCATGATCGATGCGGCTCCCAGCGCCGCGTTGTAGGCCTCGGCGGACAGGATGTCGGCCGCCTCGGCCCCGATCTCGGCGAGCACCTGGGTGTTGCGCGTCGCCGCGGCGCTGGCCAGCAGGGTGCCCCACAGCTGCTCCTCGTTGAGCTCGGTCGTGCGAGTGATCGAGCCCAGGTTGAGCTTGAGGTCCTTGGCGTACTCCGGCAGCGCTTCTTTGAGGTTTTCTACGCTCATCTCGCCTCCTTCTCCGAACCTTATGCGATCCAGGCCGGGATCAGGCCGACTGCTTGAGCAGCTCGGTGGCGTCCAGCGTCGGGTCACCCTTGCGCCAGTTGCAGGCGCACAGCTCGTCGGACTGCAGTGCGTCCAGGACGCGCAGCACCTCTTCGACGTTACGACCCACCGAACCCGCGGTCACCGAGACGAACTGGATCTCGTTGTTCGGGTCGACGATGAAGGTCGCCCGGTCGGCCACGCCGTCGGCGTTGAGCACACCGGTGGCCAGGCTCAGCTCCCGCTTGATGTCCGCGAGCATCGGGAACGGCAGCTTCTTCAGGTCCTCGTGCTGGGCCCGCCAGTTGAAGTGCACGAACTCGCTGTCGATCGAGACACCCAGCACCTGCGCGTCGCGGTCGGCGAATTCGTCGTTGAGCTTGCCGAACGCGGCAATCTCGGTCGGGCATACGAAGGTGAAGTCCTTCGGCCAGAAGAACACCACGCGCCACTTGCCGGCGTGGTCCTCGTTGGTGATGGTGGTGAAGTAGTCCCCAGGCTGCTTGGCGTCGACCTTGGACAGATCGCCCGCGATCAACGCAGTGAGCTCGTAGGCGGGGAACTGGTCGCCGATGGTCAGCAGAGGCATATCGCTCCTTATCTGGAATTACTCAAGATTAGATGTCCTCCACCATGTTGCCGCGTAGCCTTATTGAAGTAAAGGTGATATTTCCCACTAGACTCATAGGCATGACCGATAAGACTTATCAGCCCACTATCGCCGGCCTGCGCGCGTTCGTGGCGATCGCCGAGAAGCGGCAATTCAGCAGTGCCGCAACGGATCTCGGCGTCAGCCAGTCGACGTTGTCGCAGGCGCTGGCGGCGCTGGAGGCGGGCCTGGGCACCCAGCTGGTCGAGCGGTCGACGCGGCGTGTCTTCTTGACAGCGCAGGGCACGGAACTGCTCCCGCGCGCCCAGGCGGTCGTCGAGGCCGCCGACGCGTTCAGCGCCGCCGCGGCCGGGTCCACCGACCCGCTGCAGACCGGCGTGCGGCTGGGGCTGATACCGACGGTGGCGCCCTATGTGCTGCCGACCGTGCTGGCCGGCGTCGCCGAGCGGCTGCCGGGCCTGACGTTGCGGGTGACCGAAGACCAGACCGAACGGCTGTTGGCGGTGCTGCGTGAGGGCGCACTGGATGCGGCCCTGATCGCCCTGCCCGCCGAGGGTGCCGGTGTCACCGCGATCCCGATCTACGACGAGGATTTCGTCCTCGCCCTACCGCCCGGCCATCCGCTGGCTGGCAAGCGCCGGGTTCCGGCGACCGCCCTGGCCGACCTGCCGCTGCTGTTGCTGGACGAAGGCCACTGCCTGCGTGATCAAGCACTCGACGTCTGTCACAAGGCGGGGGTGCGGGCAGAGCTGGCCAATACCCGGGCGGCCTCCCTGGCGACCGCGGTGCAATGCGTGACCGGCGGCCTGGGCGTCACGCTCATTCCACAGAGCGCGGTGCCGGTCGAGGCCTCGCGCAGCCGCCTGGGCCTGGCGCAGTTCGCCGCACCCCGCCCGGGGCGGCGGATCGGCTTGGTCTACCGGTCATCGAGCGGGCGCGACGAGTCCTATCGCCGGCTGGCCGAGCTGATCGGCACAGTGATCAGCAGCCAGCACCAGGTGCGGCTGGTGAAGTAGGCCTACCCGGCGCCCGCCCCGGGTAGGTTCTGCCTATGGAAAAGGTGATCGCGGTGCTCAGGCGGGCCGAGCCGGATGACGCGTGGTGTGCCCGGCAACGGGGTCACGTCGCCGACGCGCTGCTGCAACTGGGCGTCGCCGGGCTGCAGATGAATGTTCGGGACAGCACCGTGCGCCACTCGCTGATGACGCTGACCACCCTGGACCCGCCGGTCGCGGCGGTGGTGAGCATGTGGACCCAGCAGTGCTACGGCGAGCAGATGACGGCGGCGTTCAAATTCCTCGCCCAGGAATGTGAACAGCTCGCCGCGTATCTGGTGACCGAATCCGTCCCGCTGATGGCTCCAACCGTCGAATCCGGCGCTCGCACACCGGGTTTGGCCAACGTCGCGCTGCTGCGCCGGCCCGCCGACATGGACCAGGCGACCTGGCTGACGCGGTGGCAGGGTCACCACACCTCGGTGGCGATCGAAACGCAGTCGACGTTCGGCTACACCCAGAACTGGGTGGTGCGGGCGCTGACCCCGGACGCGCCGGGAATCTCCGGCATCGTCGAGGAGTTGTTCCCGATCGAGGCCATCACCGACCTCCACGCTTTCTTCGGAGCCGCCGATGACGACGACCTACAGGACCGGATGGGGCGAATGGTCGCCAGCACCAGCGCCTTTGGCGCCAACGAGAACATCGACACGGTGCCGACGAGCCGGTACGTCTTCGCCAGCCCGTTCAACGGATGAGGGGCTCTCATGACGACACTGCGCGACGCGGTCGCCTTGGCCGCGACGGAAAGCGGCCTGGCGGTGGTGTCGACCGTCCGCGCTGACGCGACGGTCCAGGCTTCGCTGGTGAACGTGGGGCTGCTGGCGCACCCCGCGGACGGCCAGCCAGTTCTCGGCTTCACCACCTACGGCAAGGTCAAGCTGGCCAACCTGCGGGCCCGACCGCAGCTGGCCGTCACCTTTCGCAACGGGTGGCAGTGGGCGACGGTCGAGGGCCGCGCCGAGCTGGCCGGCCCGGCCGACAGCCGGCCCTGGCTCACGGACGCCGATCAGTTGCGGCTGCTGCTTCGCGACGTGTTCACCGCCGCGGGCGGCACCCACGACGACTGGGACGAATACGACAGGGTGATGGCCGCCGAGGGTCGCGCCGTGGTGTTGATCGCGCCAACCCGCGTCTACAGCAACGGCTAGCCTGGTTAGGCTGCTGGCGTGACGCTGCAGATCGATGACGACAAACGGGTACGTACCCTCACACTGAACCGGCCCGAGGCGCTCAACGCGTTCAACGAAGCTCTCTACGACGCCACTGCCGAGGCGTTGCTGGCCGCCGCCGACGATCCCGAAGTCGCGGTCGTGCTGCTGACCGGCGCGGGCCGTGGTTTCAGCGCCGGTACCGATCTGGCCGAAATGCAGGCACGCATCACCGACCCGGACTTCACCCCGGGCAAGCATGGCTTCATCGGACTGATCAGCGCGCTCAGCGCTTTTCCCAAGCCGCTGATCTGCGCGGTGAACGGCGTCGGCGTGGGCATCGGCGCCACCATCCTCGGCTACGCCGATCTGGCGTTCATGTCGTCGACCGCCCGCCTGAAGTGCCCGTTCACCAGCCTGGGCGTGGCGCCCGAAGCGGCATCGTCATACCTGCTGCCCCAGCTGGTGGGCCGGCAGAACGCGGCCTGGCTGCTGATGTCGTCGGAATGGGTCGCCGCCGACGAGGCCCTGCGGATGGGACTGGTCTGGCGGGTCTGCGAACCCGACGAGCTGCTGACGCAGGCCCGTCAGCACGCGGAAATCCTTGCCTCCCGGCCGATCTCGAGCTTGATGGCCGTCAAGCACACCATGATGGAGCCCGTCCGGCCCGAGATTGTGGCGGCCACCGCCCGCGAGAACGCCCACTTCGCCGAGCTCATGGGCGCACAGGCCAACGCCGCGGCGCTGGCCGCGTTCAACAAAAGTTGAAGCACAAAGGCTGACGGCGGCTAGGCCGACTGGGCCGTCTGCAGCTTGGCCGAGGCGGCGAGGATGGCCCGCAGGGTGCGCCGGCAGCGGCCGCAGTCACCACCGGCCCCACAGGCGGCGGCGATCTCTTTGGAGGTCGATGCGCCCTGCGCGACGACGTCGCACACGGTCTGGTTGGTGGCCCCAACACAGAGGCACACGTACATCAGCGCACCTCCCGCATTTCGGCGTCCCCTTCGTCGAAAGCCCGGTCCAGCGTCTGCGAATCGTCCCGGCCGCCGGCGTTCCGAGTCATCAGGCACCGGGGCGATGGGGCCGAGTTCATACGCCGCATATTAGTGGAGTCTAACCTAAGTTCGTTAGCCGAGTCTAACCTAACCAAGGGGTGACTTACCCCACTCGGGGACCCACTGAGCGCAGCCAAACCTTGCTGGAACATTCCCGGCGGCCGTGGCAAAGTGCTGCTACAGCCCAGGTTTGTGCGCTCCAGCCCAGCGTGCCCGCCGCGGCCACATACGACAGCCGCTCACACCATAGGAGTGACAATGCAAGGGGATCCGGAAGTTTTGCGTCTGCTCAACGAGCAGCTGACCAGCGAGCTCACCGCGATCAACCAATACTTCCTGCACTCCAAGATGCAGGACAACTGGGGTTTCACCGAGTTAGCTGGGCACACCCGGGCCGAGTCCTTCGACGAGATGCGACACGCCGAGGCGATCACCGACCGCATTCTTCTGCTCGACGGCTTGCCGAACTACCAGCGCCTCTTCTCGCTGCGCATCGGTCAGACGCTGCGTGAGCAGTTCGAGGCCGACCTCGCCATCGAGTACGAGGTGATGGAGCGGCTCAAGCCGGCGATCATCCTGTGCCGCGAAAAGCAGGACTCCACCACCGCGACGCTGTTCGAGAACATCGTGGCGGACGAGGAAAAGCACATCGACTATCTCGAGACCCAACTCGAGTTGATGGACAAGCTCGGCGTGGAGTTGTACTCGGCGCAGTGCGTGTCGCGCCCACCCAGCTGACCCGGCCGGCGGCGAAATAGGTAACGTCGCCGAGGTATGACGAGCCCAAGGGCAGCGACCCAAACTCGCCCGGCTTCCGGTGCCGCATCCAGCGGCGAGCTGATCAGCCCGCAACGACGCAATCTGATCTTCATCGCGATCGTGCTCGGCATGCTGCTCGCGGCGCTGGACCAGACCATCGTCGCGACGGCGCTGCCGACCATCGTCGCCAACCTGGGCGATGCCGGGCATCAGTCCTGGGTGGTCACCAGCTATCTGCTCGCATCGACCATCGTCACGGCACTGGTGGGTAAGCTCGGCGACGTCTTCGGCCGCAAACGCGTATTCCAAACGGCCATAGTCTTTTTCGTCGTCGGCTCGATACTGTGCGGACTGGCCCAGTCGATGGCAATGCTGGTGGGTGCGCGCGCACTGCAAGGGATTGGCGGTGGCGCCATCACCGTCACGGCCAGCGCGCTGATCGGCGAGGTCGTCCCCCTGCGCGAGCGGGGCCGATATCAGGGCATCCTCGGGGCGGTCTTCGGCGTCACCACGGTCATCGGCCCGCTGCTCGGCGGCTACTTCACCGACTACCTGACCTGGCGGTGGGCGTTCTGGGTCAACGTGCCGATCTCGGTCGTGGTCATCTTCGTTGCCGCAGCGGCGATTCCCGCCCTGACCGCGTCCGCCAAGCCCGCCATCGACTACGCCGGCATCACGTTCGTGGGCCTGGGCGCCGCGGGCCTGACGCTGGCCACCAGCTGGGGCGGCACCCTCTACCCGTGGGGATCACCGACCATCATCGGTCTGTTCGTCGGCGCCGCGATAGCGCTCGGCGTGTTCGTGATGGTGGAACGGCGCGCGGCCGAACCCATCTTGCCGATTCGGTTGTTCGGGAGCCCGGTGTTCACCGTCTGCTGCGTGCTGTCCTTCGTGGTGGGCTTCGCCATGCTGGGCGCGATGACCTTCCTGCCGACCTATATGCAGTACGTCAACGGGGTTTCGGCGACCACCTCGGGCCTGCGCACCCTGCCCATGGTGCTCGGCATGCTGGTCACCTCGACAGGCAGCGGCACCATCGTCGGCCGGACCGGGCGCTACAAGGTCTTTCCGGTGGCCGGCACCGCGCTGATGGCGTTGGCCTTCCTGCTGATGTCGCGCATGCAGCCGTCCACCTCCGCCCTGATCCAGTCTCTTTACCTGGTGATCCTCGGCGCCGGCATCGGATTGTCCATGCAGGTGCTGATCCTCATCGTGCAGAACACGTCGAATTTCGAAGACCTCGGCGTCGCCACCTCGGGTGTGACGTTTTTCCGGACCATCGGAAGTTCGTTCGGCGCGGCCATTTTCGGCTCGCTGTTCGTGAACTTCCTCAACGGCCGCATCGGTGCGGCCCTGGCGGCCAGCGGCGCGCCGCCCAGCGCGGTCAGTTCACCCGGGGCTCTGCACCGGCAACCGCACGACGTGGCCGCCCCGATCGTGGCGGCCTACGCCGAGTCGCTCACCCAGGTCTTCTTATGGGCGGCGCCGGTCGCCCTGGTCGGATTCGTGCTGGCGCTGTTCTTGCGCGAGATCCCGCTGCGCGACATCCACGACAGCACAATCGATCTCGGCGACGCGTTCGGCATGCCGACCACCGAGACTCCCGACCAGATGCTGGAGAACGCGATCGCGCGGATGCTGCGCGGCGAGACCGGCATGCGGCTGCGCAGCATCGCCATGCGACCCGATTGCCGGCTCGACGTCGCCGGACTGTGGGGGGTCTTGCGGATCAATCGCTACACCGAGATGTACGGGACCGCCCGGCTCACCGACATGGCCGACTACCTCCGGATACCGTTCGAGGTGCTCGAGCCCACCTTCGCCCGCCTGGTATCCGGGGGTTATGCGCAGCGCGACGGCGAGCGGATGTGGCTCACCCCGGCCGGGGGACAACAGGTCGCGTACGTGCACTCGCTGCTGTTGGCCTGGCTGGTCGACAAGCTCGCCCGGTCACCGGGATTCGAGGGTCGCCCGGACCGCCGCGCGGTGGAGGCGGCGCTGGACCGCGTCGCGCATCGTGTGCTGGCCCAACGGGATTGGCATGAGGAACAGCCGACCGTGGCAATCCCGTCGGCCGCTCGCTAACCGGTGCCGATACGCATTCGCCGACATCCCCAACCCGGGTGATGACGCGGGCGTACCATCACGCCATGAGCCGAATCGGAACTTTTGCTGACGACGACCTGGCCGGCTGGTTTGTGAAGTCCCCGGACATCGGCGGCGCGCTCGGCGGCTTCAGCCAGGCGGTGTACACCAAGAACCGGTTGCCGATCCGCACCCGCGAACTGGCCCGCGCCGTGATCGCCCACCGCAACGAATGCGTCGTCTGCGTCAACACCCGCGATGAAGACGGACCGGCGGCGGGTGTGGACGAGGAGCTCTATGACCACGTCCACGAGTGGCGCACCTGGCCCGGCTACAGCGAACAGGAGCGGCTGGCCGCCGAGTTCGCCGACCGCTTCGCCACCGAGCACACCGCGCTGCGCGACGACGAAGACTTCTGGAGCCGGTGCGCCGCACACTTCTCCGACGAACTGCTGGCCGACCTGGCACTGTCCTGCGCGCTGTGGGTCGGCATGGGCCGAGTGCTGCGGACCCTCGACATTGGCCAAGCCTGCAAGCTGACCATCCCCAGCCGCGGCTAGTTTTCGTGTGGCCCGGCCATCCGGCGATGGCGCGCGCCGCGGGCACAAAAGACGCGCCGCCGATGTTGCGGTGTGGGTGAGGGAACTCGGAGGGAGGCGGCGGTGAAGATTCGCTTCGGCGTCGGCCTGGGTGCCGATACCGCGCCGGATCAACTGGCCGCCATCGTGGATCACCTCGAGGCGAACGGGGTGGACTCGCTGTGGTTTTCCGAACTGGTGTACTCCCCGGCGGTCGATCCGATGGTCGGCATGGCGTACGCGCTGTCCCGGACGACCCGGTTGAAGGTGGGGACCTCGGTGGCCGTGCTTCCGGGCCGGCATCCGGTGCTGGTGGCAAAGCAGTTGGCGTCGCTGGCGGCCGTCGCGCCCAAACGGGTTCTTCCCGTGTTCGGCTTGCGTTCGGCGATACCGGCCGAACGCGAGGTCTTCGTGGTCCCCGACGGCGAGCGCGCGGCGGTGTTCGACGAGTCGCTGCGGCTGTTGCGCGCGGCGCTGGTGGAGGATTCGACGACGTTCACCGGCCAATATTTCAGCGTCACCGACGTGGCCGTCGCACCGAAACCATCACCGCCGCTTGATATTTGGGTGGGCGGCTCGGCGCCGGCCGCCTTTCGGCGCATCGGCGCGCTCGGCGACGGCTGGCTGGGCAGTTTCCTCACCCCCGCCGAGGCGCGGGCCGGGCGCGAGGCGATCGAGCGAGCCGCCGCGCACGCCGGCCGCAGCATCGAGCCAGACCACTTCGGCATCTCCCTGGCCGTAGCCGACGGGGAATTGCCCGCGGAGTTGGCCGCGGCCGTGCACCGGCGCCGCCCGGACCGGGACCCCGGCGAGCTCGTCGCCGCCGGGTGGGATCGGCTGCACCGGCAGCTGGACGCCTACCTCGAGGCGGGCCTGACGAAATTCGTCATCCGGCCGGTGGGCAAGGCACCCGTGGATGGTTTCCTCGATCGCTTCGTCACCGAACTCGTCGGCCGGCAGAACTGAGCGTGCGGTGACGCCGTTTGCCGTCCGGGTCGGCGCGAGGTGGGGAGAATGGCTGCCATGACCGGCACACCGCTCGCCGCCGCGGCAATCGCGCAGCTGGAGGCCGAGGGCGTCGACACGGTCATCGGCACGGTGGTGAATCCGGCCGGGCTCACGTTGGCCAAGACGGTCCCGATCCGGCGGACCGACACGTTCGCGGATCCCGGCCTGGGGGCCAGCCCGTCCTGGCATGCGTTCGCCATCGATCAGACCGGGATCGCCTTCACCGCCGATGCGGGCGTGGTGGGGGACCAGCGCCTCCGGATCGATCTGTCGGCGTTGCGCATTGTGGGTGACGGGCTGGCGTGGGCACCCGCCGCATTTTTCGAGCAGGACGGCACCCCGGTGCCGACCTGCAGCCGTGGCACGCTGCGGCGCGTCGAGGCGGCGCTCGCCGAAGCCGGCATCGAGGCCGCGGTCGGGCACGAAATCGAATTTCTGTTGGTCGGCCCGGACGGCGCCCGGCTGCCGTCGACCTTGTGGGCGCAGTACGGCCTGGCCGGTGTGCTCGAACACGAGGCGTTCGTTCGCGATGTGATCGGGTCGGCGACGGGGGCCGGCATCGCGATCGAACAGTTGCACCCCGAATACGGCGCCAACCAGTTCGAAATCTCGCTCTCGCCGCAGGCCCCGGTGGCCGCCGCCGATCAGCTGATACTGATGCGGCTGATCATCGGGCGCGCGGCGCGTCGGCACGGGCTGCGGATCAGCCTGTCGCCCGCGCCCTTCGCCGGGGGCGCGGGATCCGGTGCACATCAGCACTTCTCACTGTCGACGCCGAAAGGCCCGCTGTTCTGCGGCGGCGACGCGAGCCAGGGCATGACGGCCGCGGGGGAGAGCGCGGTCGCGGGTCTGGTGCACGGACTGCCGGAAGCTCAAGGCGTCCTGTGCGGGTCGATCGTGTCCGGCTTGCGGTTGCGGCCGGGCAACTGGGCCGGCGCCTACGCCTGCTGGGGTACCGAAAACCGGGAGGCCGCAGTGCGGTTCGTCACCGGCGGGCCCGGCACCCCGCGCGGCGGCAACGTGGAGGTCAAGATCGTCGACCCTTCCGGGAACCCGTATCTCGCGTCGGCGGCCATCCTCGGCCTGGCGTTGGACGGGATCAAGTGCCAGACGACGCTGCCACCGGAGGTCACGATCGACCCGGCCACCGTGCCCGAATCCGACCGGGTGCGCGACGGTATCGTGCGGCTGACCGATTCGCAGGCCGAAGCGATTGCGGCGCTTGACGGTTCGGAGGTGATGCGCCGCATCCTGGGCGATCCGGCCGTCGACATGGTGGTCGCGGTGCGCCGCCTGGAGCGGGAGCGCTACGGCGACCTGGCGCCCGAGCAGTTGGCGGACAAATTCCGCATGGCCTGGAGCCTGTGACGGCCGGTCATGGTCTCCGACACTCGCGCCCTGTCCCAGCACATCGGCGGTCTGGCGCTGATTGATCAGCATGTCCACGGATGCTGGTTGGCGCCGGCAGACCGGCCGCGATTCGAGAACGCGCTCAACGAGGCCAACAGCGAACCCATTACCCATCCGGGTTTCGACTCTCAACTCGGGTTCGCGGTGCGCGCCCATTGCGCTCCCGTCCTGGGTTTGTCCAAACACGTTGACCCGCAAGAGTATTGGGAGCGCCGTAGCCAGTTCGACGAGCATGACTTGGCGCGGCTGTTCTTGTCGGCCGCCGGGGTGAGCGAGTGGCTGGTGGATACCGGGATCGGCGGTGGCGGTGTCGCCGGAGTCGCGGATATGGCCCGGCTGTCCGGCGGTGATGCGCGCGAGGTGGTGCGGCTCGAGGAGGTGGCCGAGCAGGCGGCGCAAGCCCGCGGCGACTACGCGGCGGCGTTCGGGGAGATCTTGCACCGGCGCGCGGCCGGCGCGGTCGGCACCAAATCGATTCTGGCGTACCGGGGCGGGTTCGAGGGCGACCTCAGCGCTCCGTCGCCGGCCGAGGTCGCCGAAGCCGCGAGCCGCTGGCGCGACCGCGGCGGTACCCGGTTACAAGACAGGGTGCTGCTGCGGTTCGGGTTGCACCAGGCACTGCGACTGGGCAAGCCACTGCAGTTCCACGTCGGGTTCGGCGACCGCGATTGCGATCTGCACCAGGCCAATCCGCTGCTGCTGCTTGACTTCCTGCGCAGCACGAAAGACGTGCCGATCGTGCTGTTGCACTGCTACCCCTACGAGCGCGAGGCCGGCTATCTGGCCCAGGCGTTCAACAACGTCTATGTCGATGGCGGGTTGAGCGTCAATTACCTGGGGGCGCGGTCACCGGCGTTCCTTGCGCGTCTGCTGGAAATGGCGCCGTTTTCCAAGATCCTCTATTCGTCGGACGGATTCGGTCCGCCGGAGCTGCATTTCCTCGGCGCGATCTTGTGGCGCAGGGGCATGGAGTGGGTACTCGGCGAATTTGTGGACCGCGGCGAGTGGAGCGAACCGGACGCCATCCGGGTGGTCGACCTCATCGCCCGCGAGAACGCCGCACGCATCTACCGGCTGACGCATCGCGGCGGCCGGCCGTGACCGCCCGTTCGAAGCCCGCCGACTGCCGGCGACGCAGGCCGCGGGCCGTTCGCCGGGGATCGAGGCTGCGCACGGCGAACTGGGTGATGCACATGGCGCTGCCCATGCTCGCGTTATGGCTGCTGCTGGGCATACCCAAGGTCGACCTGGAATGGGACAACCGGGTGGCCCATTTCATCTTGGTGCTGACCGCCTCGGCCGTGAGCGTCGTGCTGGGCGCCCTGATCGCGCGGGCGTCACGCGCGCGCGACGACGCCCGGCTCTGGCTGGTGTCGCTCGTATTCATGACGACCGCCGGCTTTTTCGGCGTGCACGCCGTCTTCACGCCGGGGGTCCTTTTCGACACCTCCGATGCGGACTTCATGTTGCCGACCCGAGTGGGCCTGGTGCTGGCCGGGCTCGTGGCGCTGGCCTCGTCGATCACCTTCGACCCGGCCAGGAGCGCCCGCCTCTGGTCGGTGCGCCCCGCCCTGGCTTTGACGGTGGGAGCGCTGATGGCGGCCTGCGCGGTGACCGTCCTGTACGGACTGCTCGACCGGCTGCCGAACCAGGAGCTGGTGCAACGCGTGGAACAGGCCTGCGCGCTGGTCGGCGCCGCACTGTTCGCCCTCGCCGCGCTTGCCTACCTGCCGGTCTACCGGCGCCGTCCCGCGGTGGTCGTGATCTCGGTGCTGACCGCGTTCACGTTGCTGTCCGAGGCGGCGGTGGCCCTCGCGTTCGGGATGAGCTGGCATGCCTCCTGGTGGCTGTGGCACGTGCTGATGACGATGGCCTTCTGCTTCATCGCCTACAGCGCGCGGGTCCAGTTCCGCCGCGAAGGCACCGTCAGAGGTCTTTTCGACGCACTCGCCACCCAACAGACCATCGCCGGCCTGCGCCGCGATTACACGGCGGCATTGGAGACGATGGTCGACATGTTGCAACGCCGGGAGCGGGGCGAGCAGGTTCCGCCCGGCGCTGCCGCCGCCGCCCTCGCCGACCGGTTCGAACTCACCGAGCAGCAGGTGGCGGTCCTCAAACGCGGCGCGGAAGCCCTGGGCGCCGAACGCGAACGCGTCCGCAAGCTCGGCGAACTCGTCGCGCTGGGCCAGGAATCCAGCGTCATTCAGGACGAGGACGCCCTGCTCAATCGGGTGCTGGTCGCCCTCTCCGACGCGTTCCCGGGCAACCATTTCCGGCTGGCTCGGGTGCGTGCCGGCGAGCTCTACTTCGACGACGGCGCGGCCGACGGGTCGGAGTCGACCGCACCGCAGGGCACCGTCCTCGAGCTGCCGCTGATGGTGAAGGGCCAGGTCGCGGGCGTGATCGAGGCGCGTGCACCGGATGGCGCCTTCTCCGATGCCGACAGCGCCCTGCTGTGGTCGTTCGCCATGCAGTCCTCGATCGCGTTGGAGAACGCCCGGCTTTACCGGAACCTCGATGGACTGTTCCGTAGTTACATGTCACCCGCGGTCGCGACGGCCCTGCTCGCCGATCCCGATCAGGCGGGCCTCGGCGGTGCGATCACCGACATCACGGTGCTGATGGCCGACCTGCACGGCTTCACCGCGTTCACCGAGGCGACCAGTCCGCAGCAGGTGGTCGGCATGCTCAATGCCTACTACGGCGCGATCGTTCCGGTCATCCTCGAAGCCGGCGGTACCGTCCTGCCCTTTGCCGGTGATGCGGTGGTGGCGATTTGGAATGCCCCTGTGCGCCAACCTGATCACGCGGTGCGCGCCGCGCGCACCGGACTCGCACTGCATGCCGCCGTCGAGCAGGCGGCGGCCGAACGCGACGACTGGCCGCGCTTTCGGGTGGGAATCAATACCGGTCCCGCGCTGGTGGGCAATGTCGGTGCGCAGCAAGTACGCAACTTCACCGCGATCGGCGACACCATGAACCTGGCGGCACGGCTGGAGGGCCTGGCTGAGCCGGGGCAAGTGGTCATCGGACCCAATACCGCGGTCGCGCTTGGTGAGTCCGCACGCGTGCGGATGCTCGGCTGGGTTGACGTCAAGGGCAAGCGCGATCCCGTTCGGGTCCGGGTGCTGGACGGACTGGCGCAGTAGCGGCGCTGCCCTCGCCTCGACAGCGGGAAATTTTTCAGAGATTCGCCTGTGGGCAACGGTCCGGGCGCATAGGCTTCGATCGACGAATCGGGCAAACGTCGCCAACCTGATGATGGACAAGGGAGGTTTGGGCACGTGTTGTCCCGTGCTGCGTTTGTCATCGCAGCCGTCGTCTTCGGCGCCGCCGCTGTGGCGCCATCGGCCTACGCGTCACCCAGCGGCGGTTGCTACACCGCCAGTTCTGGTGACTGCGTGCCATATCCGCAAAAGGGTGGCTCACAACCGCAGGCTGCCACGGCCCAGTGCTCGGATGGGAGTTGGTCTTTCAGCGAACATCCCCATGCCAGTGGGACCTGTCACGGTCACGGTGGCGTCCAGCGGTACTTGTAGCCGTCGGCTGCCAACAACACTGGGATGGTCAAAACACGAGGGGTGACCATCCCAGGTGTTGCGGCGGCCCGGTAATTTTCGTGCCCGGCCGGTTGCATCGCGGCGTTTGACCCCCGGTGACGCCGGGGTATGCGTGCCGACATGGCGACCGCGAAGGACGTCTTGAATTGGGCTCGCGACAAAGTTGTGTCGTGGGTGCCCAAAGCCGACCTTGACCAGCGAGATCCGGATTACATCCGCGATCAACTGCCGGGAACCTGGTTGCTGGCGTCGTTCTATTTCAGGGCGGACGTGCGGGGCTTGGACCGCATTCCGGCCGAGGGACCGGTGCTGCTGGTGGGCAACCACAGTGGCGGCAATGTACCGCCCGACACCTTCGTGTTCACGCTCGCCTTCTGCTCGTATTTCGGCGTTGAGCGGCCCTTTTACCAGTTGGCCCACAACCTCGTCGTGTCCGCGCCGCCGCTCGGCTGGTTGCGCAAATTCGGCACCGTCGCCGCCAACCCCGAAAATGCCCGTCTCGCGCTGGATTCCGGCGCAGCACTGCTGGTCTATCCCGGTGGCGACTACGAGGTGTTCCGGCCCTCCTGGGAACGTCACAAGGTCGACTTCGGCGGGCGCATGGGCTATGTCAAGCTGGCCCGCGAGGCCGGGGTGCCGATCGTCCCCGTCGCGAGCATCGGTGGGCAGGAGAGCGCGCTCTTTCTCAATCGCGGGCAGTGGCTGGCCAAGTTGCTGATGGCCGACAAGTTGCTCCGGCTCAAGAGCGTCCCGATATCGCTGGCGCTGCCCTGGGGACTCAACATCAGCGACCTGGCGGGCCACATCCCGTTGCCCACCAAGATCGTGATCGAGGTTCAAGACCCGATTGAGGTCGACGGCGACGATCAAGCGGTGCACGACAAGGTGATGGCCTCCCTGCAGGGGGGCGTCGACCGGCTGGCTGCCGAACGACGATTCCCGGTGATCGGCTGATGCGCGTCGAACGCCGTTGCGTCATCAACGCCGACCGTGCCGCCGTCTGGAAAATCGTCAGCGACCCGGACTGTTACCCGTCGTTCATGGCGAGCCTGGAGCGGTGGGAGTCGTCGAACGACAAACCACCCGGCGTCGGTGCGCGGTACACCGTCCATTGGAAGATCGGCTCCGTACCCGTTGGCGGCGTGATCGAGGTGGTCGAGTTCGACGACGGCCGCGACCTCGCCTGGGTGGGAATTACCGGCGTAACGCTGCGCGGGCGGATACGGTTGCGCGACAAAGGCGACGGCTGCACACGGGTGACATTTCGGCTGTCGTATCAGGCGCCCGGGGGAATACTTGGGTACATCGCCGATCGGATCGCCGTGCGCCAGGTGGGACGCGCACTGACGGAAACGTTGAAACGCCTCCGGAAACTGGCCGAGTCGTAGCCGCCATCATGCGTTCCAACGGGCGTGGGCGGCAGACGGTCGGGGTGCCGTGGAGCGGCCTTCGTCAAACCAGCGATGAGGCGTCGAATATCCAACTGGTGTCGCCGGTCGCCAAACCCTCGAAGTGGTTCGGGGGAGCGAAGGCCACCAGGCTGTTCATGTCCCAATAGTCTTTCCAGACGGTGATCTTGCCGTCGACGACCTTGTGGACCGTCACGAAGCGCAGCACACCCTGCTCACCTGTCGCGAAAGTCCACGTCTCGGAGTGCTCGTAGAGCACGTCGGACCCGTTGCACACCAGCACGCCGGGGTGGTTCTCGTAGCCGGCCAACTGCTCGAGTCCCATCCTGAGGCGTTGCACGATGCCCTCGGGACCGCGCGCCGACAGTGCGGGGACCGGCATGTCGACGTAGAGGCAGTCGTCGGACAAAAAGGTTTTGATCGCTTCCCAATCTCGCCGCGAAAGCGCCTGCCACAGCCCACGTACGACGTCCTCGACCGCGATCATAGAAGCCTCTGTCATAGCGGCAAATAAACCTCGTCGCCGCCCCGGTGTCAACCGGTTCGGTCGTACTCGCGTACGTACGGCCCCAGAGCCACCGGCAACGACGACCATCCGCGCAGCACCCGGGTTTCGCGTCTGCTTCCGGCGCCCGCCGCGCGTACCTCGGGAAAACGGTCGAAAAATGTGCGCAGTCCGACTTCGCCCTCGGCCCGGGCAAGGGCCGCGCCCAGGCAGAAGTGCCGGCCACCGGAGAAGGCGAGATGCCGTCCGGCGTTGTCCCTTTCGATGTCGAAGCGGTGCGGGTCGGGAAAAACCGATGGATCCCGGTTGGCGGCGGCCAGATACACCAGCACCAGATCGCCACGATGTAACTGCCGGCCGGCTATCTCGACGTCGCCCCGCGCCATCCGCGCGGTCAGCTGCACCGGCGATTCCAGCCGCAGGATCTCTTCGACGGCGTTCGGCCACAGTTCGGGACGTCGGCGCAGGGTGTCCAGATGCTCCGGCGCGTCCATCAACATCCGGATCCCATTGCCGAGCAGGTTGACCGTAGTCTCGAAGCCGGCGGCTAACACCAGCCCGGCGATCGCCTGAAGCTCCTTCTCGTCGAGATAGGTTTCCGCAGAACCACTTTCGGCCGTCTGGATCAGCTGGCTCATCAGATTGTCGCTGGGATCCAGGCGTAGCCGCTGCAGGTGCTCGGCGAGCCAGGCGCTGAAGCCGGCGATCCCGTCCTGCACGCTGCGGTATTGCCGCCATGGCAAGCCGATGTCGAGGCTCGGTGCGGCCAGTTCGCCGAATTCGAGGACGCGCGGGCGCTCCGACTCGGGCACGCCGAGAATGTCGCTGATGATCGCCACCGGAAGCTGCGAGCAGTACCGTCCGACGATGTCCACCACGCCGGACTCACCGGCCAGCCGATCCAACAGCTCGGCGGCCGTCTGCTCGACCCGATCCCGCAGGGCGGCAACGGCTCTGGGGGTGAACACCGCCGACACCGTCTTGCGGTAACGGGTGTGATCGGGCGGTTCGACGGCCAACAACGATGGCGCACGCAGTGGATGCAGCAGGCCGTCGCGGGTGCGGCGCTCCACCCATCGCAGCGGCGCCGGCAGATTCGATCCGAAGATCAGCACCCGAAAATCGTCGGACCGCAGCAGTTCATGCGCCAGCGCGTGATCGGCCGTCAGATACGCCACGCGGCCCTTCACCAGCTTGCCCCGGGCACGGACTTCGTCGTAGTAGGCGACCGGGTCGGCGGCCACCGCCGGATCGGCGATCAGCCTGGCCTGGACGTCGCCTCGCCGGGCTCCGAGGGCCGCGGCGCCCCGGATGAAGCCATGCATCGCGAACCAGTGCAACCGTTCCTTCACCGGCCCCCTCCCTCGATCAGGCGTCGTTTCGAGCCTAGGCCCCGACCAGCTGTGGAGTCAGCACTCGGCGACGATTTTGAAGTCGGTGGTCACCACTTTGTTGGGGTTGCTGCTGTTGATGCCGTAGGCGCTGCCGGTGATGGTGTAGGCGTCGTTGTTGAGTTCGACGTGCGCGTCGCCCACCCCGCCTTGCCAGAAGCTGCCGCTGAATCCGTCGACATTGCGAATCTTGACCCACTGCGGCATCACCCGGTAGCCGCTGAGCAGCACCACCGCTTCGACCCCACCGTCGCGGTCGGGGATGTTGATGGTGCGGTACATCTGGTCTTGCCGGCACGCCGGGGGACGCGTCGTGTGCGTGGCGCCGTCGATGGTCAGCCGCGCGGCCCGACGAGGCGTCGTCGGCGCCGCGCTGCATCCCGCGACACTGACGACGACCGCCGCCGAAACCAAAGCGACTGTGAGCAAACGGTTTTCCACCAGCCGACCTCCTTACTGCCGCTTCGGCGCAAGCGCGGGTAGGGACTTGACGATGCTGCGTCGCACGAATTCCGGGCTCACGCCCTTGAAAAAGTCGATCAGGCGGATGCTCTTGGGCACATACCAGTGCAACCGCTTCGGATGGTGATAGGCCTGCCACGCCGTCTCGGCCACGCTGCTTGCCGGCATCAACCGGAGCATGCCCTTCTTGGGTGCGGTGGCCCGCAATTGCTCCGCCGTCATGGGTGCGCGCCCGTCGTCGGAGTGATTGGTCGTGGTCGTCAAGATGGCGGTGTCGATGAGCCCGGGCAGCACGTCGGCGACGCGCACGCCGTGGCGCTGCCACTCCACGCTCAGCGCCTCGGTCAGACCTTTGACCGCATGCTTGGTCGACGAGTAGACGGCCAGGCGCGGCATGCCGTAGGTCCCCGAGGACGACGACGTGGAGAACATCAGGCTGCCCGGGGTCTTCTTGAGGTAGGGCAGCGAAGCGTACGCGCCCGTCAGTACCGCCTTGAAGTTCACGTCGACGACACGCATCGCGGCGTCATAGGGCACGTCCTCGAACCAGCCGGATTCACCGATGCCGGCGTTGTTCCACATCATGTCCAGTCCGCCGCCGCTGTTGCCGGCGCAGAAATCGGCCAGGGCATTCTCGAGGGCCGCCTTGTCCGTCACGTCGACGGCGCGGGTCCACAGTCGATCGCCGCCGAGTTCGTCGTTCAGTGTCGCCAGGCCGTCCTCGTTGCGGTCGACCGCGCCGACGCGCCAGCCCTTGGCGTGGAACAACTTTGCGCCCTCGCGACCCATGCCGCTGCCCGCACCGGTGATGAAGACGGATTTCACGGGCGTCAGTCCGCCTCGACCACGTCTTTGATGCGGTTCAGCGTCTTGGTCATGTCGCGGATGTTGCGGCGCTTGCGCAAAAAGCCGCCGAACAACCAGTAGAAGGCGAGCCACGGCGCCGGGTTGAGCCGAAACGACTCGGTGACGTCGGTCCCGCCGCCGCCACTGGGCGCCAGGCGGTAATGCCAGTTGTTGACGGGCCTGTCACCGAGGAGCACCGTGAAGCCGAATTCGCGGCCCGGTTCGCAGGCGGTGACCTTGCACGTTGTCCAATACACCGGCCCCATCTCATTGCGCCGGACGTGACCGCGGAATTTGGCCCCCAGGGCGGGGCCCGTCGCATCGCCGAGCCACTCGGCTTCAAAGACTTCCGGGGAAAACTTTCCGGTGTTGCGGACGTCCGCGATGAGATCCCAGATCTTGGCCGCAGGCGCCGCCATGTGAACAGTCGCCGAACCTTCCATGGGCTGATCCAAACACAGCGTGGCGCCCGGTCATAGAGCGCAGGTGCGTTTCATCAGTGCGGGACGGCCGCCTGAATCAGCCCGTTGATGATCTGCTTGATGCCCTGGGCCGGGTGCGAGTACCAACCGATCGGCAGGCCGGATTGCGCGCCGCACTTTGGCCAGGCCTCCACACCCTCCTCGGCGAAAACCCGGTTGGCCACAGCGATTTGCTGCTCTCGGGACGCGGCGGCCGGGTTGCCGACACCGCCGTAACGCGCCCAGGTGGCTGGTTTGAATTGCAGTCCACCGTAATTCCCGTTTCCGGTGTTGGCGTGCCAGTTGCCACCGGATTCGCATTGGGCAATCGCGTCCCAGTTGGGAGCGGGGTCTGCGCTCACCACACCCGTGGACGAAGCCATCGACGCTGCAACGACCCCGCCGACCACTACGGACTTGACGAGAAGCTTGCAGAGATTCTTCATGTCCGGGATTTCGGCGCGTGTGGCCAAAGCGTTACCTATTCGAAAATGGCGCGAGATATGCCATCTATCTGCGGAAACCGCCTTATCGGCGGGCCAAATCGGACCGTTAGAAATCGGTGAGGAAAAATTAAGTTATTGCTGGCAATACGACTGCGTCGCTGATGACAGGGCCTTTTGGTACAGGTCGTCGAGCTGCCGCCCGCGGGTGACGCCGCTTCGCGCGGCGTCGAGTTGGGCGCCACATTCCGGCGAATGCAGCACGCCCCAGTTGCCCGACAGCTGGGTCAGCATCGTCTGGTTGAGGGCGTCGATCGCCGACCGCGACGACGACAGGTCCGGTGCGTCGGGCGGAGCGCTTCCCGGATTGAGCTTCCAGTCTGCGAACCGGCCGTATTCGACGGCCTCGGTGGCGCTGATCTGGTCTCCGAACACCCGGGTGACGTAATCGCGGTCGATGTGTTGGGCGACGGCCTCGTCACCCAGCCTGGCCAGTTCCTGCTGGACGCGCGCCGGATCTTCGATGGCGCCGTGCTGGTGCCACTTGTAGGCGGCGACCGGGTCGGCGATCTGCAGCCGTTGCGCGGCCGCGTCGACTAACGGGGTGAGCGGACTCGCGGTGTCGGCCCGGGCGGGCGCCACCAGCATCGCCAGGCTCACGACCGCGATCCCCCAACGCACTACTGCGCCTGACGGAGACGTCAGGCGCAGTAGTGACCGAGCGGGCGGTTGGGTTATCCGCCGCCGCCAGGCGAAGCGCCCAGAGTGCCCTGCAGGTCGGGCTTCATGGCGTTGAGCTGGGCTCCCCAGTACTCCCAGCTGTGCGTTCCGTTGGCGTTGAAGTTCCACACCGCGTTGTGGCCGCCGGCGCCGTTGTAGGCGTCCTGGAACTTCAGGTTGCTGCTGCGCACGAAGTTCTCCAGGAACTCGGCCGGCATGTTGGCCCCGCCGAGCTCGGACGGCGTGCCGTTACCGCAGTACACCCAAAGCCGGGTGTTGTTGCCGACCAGCTTCGGGATCTGCAGGGTCGGGTCGTTGCGCGCCCACGCCGGGTCGCTCGACGGACCCCACATGTCGTTGGCCTTATAGCCACCGGCGTCACCCATCGCCAGACCGATCAGGCTCGGCCCCATTCCCTGCGACGGGTCCAGCAGCGCCGACAGCGAGCCGGCGTAGATGAACTGGGCCGGGTGGTAGGCGGCCAGGATCATCGCCGACGAACCGGCCATCGAGATGCCGACCGCCGCACTTCCGTTCGGCTTCACACTCTTGTTGGACTGCAGGTACTGCGGCAGCTCGCTGGTGAGGAAGGTCTCCCACTTGTACGTCTGGCAACCGGCCTTACCACAGGCCTGGTTGTACCAGTCGCTGTAGAAGCTGGATTGACCACCGACCGGCATGACGATCGACAGGCCCGACTGGTAGTACCACTCGAACGCAGGGGTGTTGATGTCCCAGCCGTTGTAGTCGTCTTGGGCCCGCAGACCGTCCAGCAGATAGACCGCGGGGGAGCCGCTGCCGCCGCTTTGGAACTGGACCTTGATGTTGCGGCCCATGCCGGCGGACGGCACCTGCAGGTACTCGACTGGCAGGCCCGGCCGCGAAAACGCATTCGCGGTTGGAGCGCCGCCGGCAAGACCGATCAGGCCCGGCAGTGTGGCTGCCGCCGCTGTGCCGACCAAAAGCCGGCGCCCCCAGGCCCGGACCTTCTCGCTCAGATCTGTCATACCTGCCCCTTGTCGATGTGATCAGTGTGATCGTGGTCTCACAGGAATTTACCGTGTGAGTCCGTCAAATGTCGATTGGGACGCGAACGCGTCTCGTTTCGGCATCGCTTTTCACTTCACAATTTCGCCACCCGGCGCAACCGGGCGGCGTCGGGCCCCGCGTACCCGCTGTATGACCGCCCCACACACCGGGTGAGAAAACGCCAGGCCGCAGCGGGTTTACGTCGAGTCGAGCTCTCGCGATGCCCCACGCTTTTAGAATCCCCCGAAATGAAGCCCGGACCGGATTCGCTGATCGCCACCGGCGCGCCGCGCGTCGGCAGTTTGATCGTTTGACGGCACCACGGTCGCGCGGTGCGGGGCATTTAATTTGCGCGGCCGATAAAGCCTGGTTTGGCGACCCAGAGGCCCCCCGCACTACGGCCCTCGCGGCCCTCGCGGCCCTCACCTCGTCGGAGCTCTGCAACCGGCGGCAACCGGCTGAAGCGGCGAACCCGCCTGCGGCCCAGCTCCGTTTCACCGCGCCGCCCTTTCATCTGGCGATTCCGCGGTCATGCCCGACCGGGGCAGCCGGACTTGCGCCGACCGCGTAGGCTGCTCTCGAAGCAAGCCGATGAAGACCACGCTATCCCGCGTCTGTTCCGGCTCTCTCGAATCACCGCGCCCGCGGCTTCATGGTGCGCGTAGATGCGGCTGAGGGCGTCGGACGCGGGACCGATTGGGGCATAGATTTGGACACGGTTCTTGGCCTGTCAGTGACGCCGACCGCCGTTGGTTGGGTCCTCGCCGAAGGACATGGCGCCGACGGCACCATCCTCGATCACCAAGAGCTGGTGTTGCGCGCGGGCCACGGTGTGCGCGCCGTGGGCACCGCAGAACAAGTGGTGGACGAGGTATTGCGGGTCGACACCGAGGCGGCCGCGAGCGATCGCCGGCTGCGTGTCATCGGAGTGACCTGGAACGACGAAGCATCCGCACAGGCCGCGCTGGTCTTGGAGGCCTTGACCGACGCGGGATTCGACAACGTCGTGCCGATCCGGTTCCTCGAAGCCATCGAGACGTTGGCTCGGGCCATCGCGCCCGTCATCGGCTACGAGCAGACCGCCGTCTGCATCCTCGACCGGGACTCGACGACCGTGGTCATGGTCGACACGCACGACGGTGAGACCCAGACGGCCACCAAGCACGTGCGGGGCGGCTTCGACGGCCTGACCCGCTGGCTGACCGGCATGTTCGAGCGCAACGGATGGCAGCCCGGCGGCGTCGTCGTGGTGGGCGGCCACAGCGACATCGACGGCCTCTCCTGGCAGCTCGAAACGACTTTGCCGGTACCGGTTTTCGTGCAATCGATGGCCCAGGTGACGATCGCGCGCGGCGCGGCGCTGTCGGCGGCTGCAAGCACCGAATTCACCGACGACCAGCTGGTCGAGCACATCAGCGAACCCGTTCCGGCGCCCACTCAGAAGCGGCAGTTGTCCTACGCCGGGGCCATGACCGCGTTGGCGGCCGGTGCCATCACCTTCGTCGGGTCGGTATCACTCGCGGTGGGGATCCACGTGGGGCCGGCCAGCGCCGCCGGCGCGCGATCGTCACCTGGGCCATCGATTGCACGAAAACCGGTACCGGCAAAGTCGTTT
>NZ_LZMG01000375.1:0-5013 GCF_001673615.1 Mycobacterium sp. 1245499.0 | reverse complement strand
CGCCGCGCTGGAACGGGGGCGTGTCGCCGGGGCGGGTGAGCAGGTGCGCCACCCCGGCCCGCGACCAGAAGGCGGCCACGTCGAAGGCGGCGCGATCGGCGTCGGGCCCGCTTTCGCCGTATCCGGTGATGAGCCCGTAAACCAGGCGGGGGTTGGCCGGCGACACCGACTCGAAGTCCAGGCCGAGGCGCTGCAGGGCGCCGGGGCGCACGTTGGTCAGGAAAACGTCTGCGTCGGAGAGCAATTCGAAGGCGGTGTCGCGGCCCGCGTCGGTGCCCAGGTCCAGTACGACGCTGCGCTTGGACCGGTTGTCCATCTCGAACGGTGGGTTCAGGCCCAGATCGCAGCCCAGCATGCGGCCGAACATGCGCGCCGGATCACCGGTGGGCGGCTCGATCTTGATCACGTCGGCGCCCCAGTCCGCCAGGATGCCGCCGGCGGCCGGCCCGGCCACCCAGACCCCGAGTTCGACGACTTTGACGCCTGCTACCGGTCCCGCCATGGGTAAGTTCCTACCCTGTCGGCGCGCCCGGGCGCACGCATGCCCCCGATTCGGCGGTGCGGCCTCAGCTCGCCTGCCGCACCGCGAAGCTGCCGTCGCGGTCGAAGGCGGCGCGGTTGGCGTCGACGTAGTCGGCGACGGTCATCGGGCTGCGCCCGCTGATCACCTCGACCAGGTTGTTCTCTCCCGCGAAGACGCCGTCCTGGTAGTCTTGCGCGACGCTGCTGAGGTGCTGGACGAAGAACTCCGGGCGGCCCTGCGCGGTCAGCGCCGCGGCGAAGGCGGGGATCCCGATCGGCTCGTAGCGCACCGCGATGCCGAGCGCCTCCGACATCTGCTCGGCGATCCCGTAGTGGTCGAGTTCCTCGGCGCCCACCAGCGGATAAATCTGCCGATCGTGCGGGGCCGGGTTCTGCAGGATGGCCGCGATGACGCCGCCCTGATCGCGCCCGGCGATGGGAGCGTGGCGCCCGGTGCCGAACGGTAGCCGCAGCACGCCCTCGTCGCCGCTGCGCGACCATTGCCATTTGAGCCACTCGGCGAAGAAGGTCGGACGCAGATGAGTGGTGCCGAAGGCGAACCGGTCCAGCAATCGCTCGGCGATCCAGTGCTGCTGTGCGGCACGACTTTTCGCCTCACGCCGCGCGGATATCTGGGACATGTTGACCACCGCTCGCACGCCCGCCTCGCTGGCGGCCTGGGCGAAGATGGCCGTGGCCGGCAGCAGGCTGCCCGGGGCGATCGGGTAGCAGAAGTAGGCGGCGCTGACGCCGGTCATCGCGGAGCTGACGGCGTGAAAGTCGAGCAGGTCACCCTCGACGATCTCCGCGCCCAGGCCCGCCAGCGCCTCGGAGCGCTGGTCGATGCGGTGCACGAACGCGCGCACCCGGTGCCCGGCGGCGACCAGAAACTCGACGGTGGGCGCACCGGTATTGCCCGTCGCCGCGGTAATGAGGAACAGCTGATCCGATGACATTTTCCTAGCTCCCTGCTGACTAACGATGTCGTTAGTAAGATACAAGCACGATATGCTGGATAACGCAAGCGTTAGCCAAAAGGGGATCGTGATGGAGTTCGAGAACCGGCTGCAGGATCGCCGGCAGTGGTCGATCGGTGAGGGCTGTTCGATGTCGAAGGTCCTCGAACTGCTGAGCACCAAAACGGCGTTCCAGGTGGTCCGCGAATTGTTCTTCGGCACAACACGGTTCGAGGATTTCGTGGAACGCATCGCGACGTCGGCACCGGCGGTATCGCGGGCGCTCAAGCAGCTCGAGGCGGCGGGCATCGTCGCGCGGGTTCCCTATCGCGAGCCGGGGCAGCGCGCCCGCGACGAGTACCGCCTGACCGAGGCCGGCGAGGACTTTCTGCCGGTGTTCATGGCGCTGGTGCAGTGGGGAGACGCCTACCTGCAAGACGGTCCCACCAGGCTGGCGTTCGTCGACGCCGAGACCGGCCGGGCCGTCGGGGTACGCGTGACGACCGACAACGCCGCACCGGGAAAGCGCTCGGCCGACATCCGGATCCAACGCTCCCCCGCCCCGTCACGGCGGCGCCCATGATTGGCTAGAGCGAGGGCAAGCAACCGGGAGGCACACATGAGTCTGGTGGCCGGGCGGGGTCCGCTCAGCAGCGATCCCGCGGGGCGCTTCTCGCCCGCGATCCCCGACGACGTCGTCTACGTCGAACCGCATCCCCGGCGGGTGCAGGCCGTCAAGGACGGGCGGGTGGTGATCGACACCGAGCGGGCGCTGATGGTGCACCGCCGGGGCCGGCCGCTGAGCTACGCCTTCGCCGCCGACGAGGTCGGCGACCTACCGAGCGAGCCCGAACACGAAGCGCCGGGTTTCGTCCAGGTGCCCTGGGACGCGGTCGACACCTGGCTGGAAGAGGGGCGCAGGCTCGTGCACTACCCGCCCAATCCCTATCACCGCGTCGATTGCCGTCCGACCCGGCGGCGCCTGCGCGTCCGCGTCGAGGGCGCCACGCTGGTGGACACCGACGACACGGTGATCGTGTTCGAGACCGCGCTCGCCCCGCGGCTCTACGTCGACCCGGCTCACGTGCGCACCGATCTGCTGCGGCGCTCCGAGATCGAGAGTTACTGCAACTACAAAGGTTTCGCGACGTACTGGTCGTTCGCCTCGGGCGGCCATGTCGTGGCCGACGTCGCGTGGAGCTACCCCGGCCCGCCGCCGGAAAGCCTGCCCATCAAGGGGTTTCTGAGTTTCGACGAGACCCGCGTTGAAGTGACGGCCGAACTGCCGGTCAGCGCCCGTAGCTAGGACGCCCGAGCCCCAGCTCGTGCTGGGCAATCATGTTGCGGAACACCTCCATGGTGCCGCCGTAGATGCCGGCGGGCACGGCGTGCCGGAAGATGAACTCGATGGCACCATTATCGGCGAAGTCCGCCGAACCCGGTGTGTCGGTGGGCAATGCCGACGCCGTCCCGAGCAGGTCCATCAGTTCCTGGGACACCTCACGCATGGTCTGGATGAGCGCCACCCGCCCATACATTCCGGGGGTGGACATGGCGGCCTCGATGCGGGCCATGCTGCGCCCGAACCGGTATTTGATCGCGTCGTCGTCGATCGGCCGCCGGCCCGTCGCATCGGGTCTCGACAGAATCGCCGCGACCCCGTCGGCCACCTCGGCCATCAGGTGGCCGTGCTCCGAGAGCATCGAAATGTTCTGCAGGCCATGATCTTGCGGATCCGTGATGCCGTGCTCGGCGTCGAGGGCGAACCGCATCACCGTCCAGCCGCCGTTGACCTCACCGATCCGGTACAGGTCATCGACCCGCACGTCGCTGTAATAGACGATGTTGGTGCGGTCACCGTCCAGCGTGCGGATGCCCTGGATCTCGATGCCTGGCGAATCCAGCGGCACCAGGAACATGGTGAGGTTCTTGTGTTTCGGGCCTTGCGGATCGGTGTTGGTGAGCAGGAAGACGTACTTGGCGTTCTGCGCGTTCGAGGTGAACATCTTGGAGCCGTTGATGACCCAGCCCGCCCCGTCCCGCACGGCCCGGGTCTTGCAGGTGGCGACGTCGGAGCCGCCCTCGGGTTCGGTGTAGCCCAGGCAGAGCCGGATCTCCCCGGACAGCACGCCCGGCAGGATCGCGTCGGCGAGTTCTGGCGCGCCGAATTGCTTGACCAACCGCGCGACCACCGCCGTGGTGCCCCAGTGGAACCACGGGGTGTGGGCGCGACCGATCTCGAGGTGGAAGATTCGCCGGCGCACCGGGTCGAATCCCCCTTCGGACTCCTGGTACCAGTCCGACGTCAGATAACCCGCTTCGCCTAGCGCCAGATGCACCGGCTCACTGAAGTTTTCACCGGTCTCACGATCGCGCCGAAGCACCTCGTCGGTGACGTGTTCGGCCATGAACGCCCGGGTCTCATCGAGGAATTTCTGATCCTCGGGCGAAAGGTCGACGCGAGAGAAGTCCATCAGGCCGCGTCGATGACCAGGGTGCGGAACCGGTCGAGGGTTTCGAGCGCGTGCGTCAGGCTGTCACCGGGCAGGTGAACGCTGACCCACGTGACGCCCAGCTTCTCCAGCTTCTCCAAGCCGTGCAGGTAGGCGTCGGCGTTGAAGTCGTCGTCGGTGATGCTGCCGCCCTCGAAGTTGGTGAACGTGATGTCGATCGACGACCAATCCCGTTGCGCGGCATCGCATCTGCGTCGCAGGTCGTCGATGCCGTCGGCGAGCTTTTGCACGGAGTCGATGGCGGCGGTGCCGGCCGTTTGGGCCAGCTGTGGCGGCGCGGGGAACGGGCACCACCCGTCGCCGTACTGGGCCACCCGCTGCCGCGAGGACGACGTGTTGCCCCCGATCCAGATCGGTGGGTGTGGATCGCTGACCGGGCGGGGATGCGCGGTGATGCCACGCGCGCTGAAATGCTTGCCGTCAAAGGAGATATCGTCGCCGGTCCAGATGGCCCGGATCACCTGCAGCGACTCCTCGAACAGCTCGGCGCGCTCGTCGTAGCTGACCCCCAGGGCCGCGAACTCGCGCTTGAGGTAACCCACGCCCACCGCGAGCGTGAACCGCCCACCCGAGAGCAGGTCCAGGGTGGCGCCGGACTTGGCCACCACGAACGGGTTTCGGTACGGCAGCACCACGATGTTCGGGATCAGCCGCAGCGTGGACGTCGTCGCCGCCGCGAAACCCAAGGCGACAAAGGGATCCAACGCATCGTGTCCGCCGGCCTCCAGCCAGCGCTGCGAGGGCGCCGGATGGTCGGTGAAGCCGAAACCGTGGATTCCGGCCGCCTCGGTCGCGGCGGCCACCTTGCCGATCCCGTCCCCGCTCACCAGCTCCGGGTTGTACGGACGACTGTGCATCGGGTGGGTAATGGTGAACCGCATGGCCTTAGAACCGCGCGCGGGAGTCGATCGCCGTGTCGCTGGTGCGCAGCGGGCGGATCAGCGCCTCCTGGGCGAAGGAGGCCAGCAGCTCGCCCTCTTCGGAATGCACGATCCCGCGCACGTATGACATGCCCGCGCCGA
>NZ_LZMG01000374.1:0-818 GCF_001673615.1 Mycobacterium sp. 1245499.0 | reverse complement strand
AGACGCGGCGCCCAGCTCGACCTTGCGCACCCGCACGATCTCCGGGGTCACCTCGACGCATTCGTCTTGCGCGCAGAATTCCATGGCCTGCTCGAGATCGAGTTCGAGCGGCCGGGCCAGCGTTTCGATGACATCGGCGGTCGACGACCGCATGTTGGTCAGCTTCTTCTCGCGGGTGACGTTGATGTCGAGATCCTCTGCGCGCAAGACGAATGCGTCGAGGTGACCCCGGAGATCGTGCGGGTGCGCAAGGTCGAGCTGGACGCCACCGCCCGGGCCCGCAGCCGGTCGCGCGCCAAGGCGCGGGGTTAACACCGGGGTGGTTGGACGGGCTGCTGTGCGGTTGCTCGATACCCTGATCAGCGTGCCGAGACGAGTCCGCCGTTGGTTCATGGTGCTGGGCGGACTGATCTTTTTGGTCGGACTCGTGCTCTCGGCCTGTACGGTCAACCCGCCGCCGGCGCCGCAGAGCACCGATACGCCGCACAACTCCGTGCCGCCGCCACCGCGGGTCAGCGAGATCATCATGGGCATCGACTCGATCGGGGCCGGCTTCAACCCGCACCTGCTGTCCGACCTGTCCCCGGTGAACGCGGCGATCAGCGCGCTGGTGCTGCCGAGCGCCTTTCGGCCGGTCCCCGACCCCAACATGCCGACCGGTTCCCGCTGGGAGATGGACCCGACCCTGCTGGTGTCGGCCGAGGTGACCAGCCAGAACCCGTTCACGGTGACCTACAAGATCCGGCCGAAAGGCGCTCGGCAGCACCAGCGCGCTGATCGCCGCGTTCACCGGGGACAGGTCGGACAGCAGGTGCGGG
>NZ_LZMG01000373.1:0-2677 GCF_001673615.1 Mycobacterium sp. 1245499.0 | reverse complement strand
GAACTTCGGGCTCGGCTCGTCACGCCCGGTGGCGGCGCTGTTCGTCGAACTCGGCGTCGCCGGCCTGGTCGCCGAGGAATTCAACTCGCTGTTCTTCCGCAACGCCGTGAACTCCGGGCTGCCGGCGATCACCGTCCCCGAGGCCACCTCGGCGTTCAGCGACGGCGACACCGGAACCTTCGACCTCGGCGACGGCAGCTGGCGCAACGACACCACCGGGGTCGCGGGCACCGTCGCGCGCCTGCCCGACCTGATCCTCGACATCATCGAGAGCGGCGGTGTGCTGCCCCGGCTCGCCCGGCAGGGCTACCTGCCTACCGAAATGGGCGACCTGCTGCGCTCACCCGCGGTGGCGATGCGCGGCGCGGGCAGCGGCGCGTGATCGAGCGTCTGGGCCGGGCGTTGCGCGGGGTGCGCGCGGGTGCCCGCCGAAGCCCGCTCGCCGGCGGCGCGTTCGAGGCGCCCACGACCATCGCCGTAACCAGCACCGCGTTCAGCGACGGGGGCGCCATGCCGGCGTCCAGCGCCGGCAAGGGCGTCGGCGACAACGCCTCCCCGCCGTTGCGCTGGGACGCGCTGCCGGGCCGCACCCGCCAGGTCGTGCTCGTCATGGACGACGTCGACGTCCCGCTGCCCCGGCCCCTGTTGCACACCGTCGCGGTGATCGACCCGAGCGTCGGCGGCGTGGCCGCGGGTGCGCTGCAGCCGGGATGCCCGGGAATCCGCTTCCCGCGGGCCGACCTGGGTCACCGCGGCTATGCCGGGCCACGGCCGATCCCCGGCCATGGGCCACACCACTACCGCTTTCAGGTATTCGCGCTCGATGTCACCATTCCGGACGCCGTGACCAACGCCAAGGGGCTGCTGGCCGCGATGCGCGGTCACGTGCTGGCGCGGGGCACGCTGACCGGAACCTACGAGCGCTAGCCACCGATCGCCCCGCTGACCTGCGGTTGGCAGTGTTTGGCAGCGCCCGGCGTCGATCTGGCAGTGGGCTGGGAGCAGCGTCGGTAGCGATCGCAGTCCGCCAGAGAAAGGAACATCATGTCCGCTATCACGCTTGACCGCACCGGTACCCGGGACGGCTTGCTTCGGCTCGCCATGCGCGCCGACGCCGCCATCAGCGGGCTGGTCGGGCTGGCCGGTCTGCCGTTTGCCGGCTGGCTCGCCGACCTCTCGGGCACCACGAAGGCGTTCGAGTACGCCATGGCCGCGTTCTTGATCGCGTACGGCGTGGTGGTGTTCGGGCTGGCCAGCCTGCCATCGGTGCGGCGCGCCGGCATGGGCGTCATCATCGCCAACGTGGCATACACGGTGGCCGCGATCGTTCTGGTGCTCGCGGACGTCTTTCCGTTGACGTCGGCCGGCGTCGTGTTGAACCTGGCGGCCGGCGCTTACACGCTGGTGTTCGCCGAAGTGCAGTACCAGGGGTGGCGGCGCGCCAAGGCGTGAGCGCGAATGCTCGCAGGCCCGCTCGGTGATCCGGGCGGGCCCGTGCGCGCAGGCTAGTCCTTGGGGATTTCGCGTTCGATCTCGTCGAGCCAGATGCGCGCGGACATGTCGGACGGCGCGCGCCAATCCCCCCGCGGCGACAGCGAACCCCCGTGCGACACCTTGGGCCCGTTCGGCAGCGCCGAGCGCTTGAACTGGCTGAACGAATAGAACCGCTGCACGAAGACCTGCAGCCAGTGCCGGATCTCCTTGAGCGTGTAGGACGGCCGCTTGTCCTCGGGGAAGCCGGGGGGCCAGATGCCGTGGTCGGGATCGCTCCAGGCGTGCCAGGCCAAAAAGGCGATCTTGGACGGCCGGAATCCGAAGCGAAGCACATGGAACAATGAAAAGTCCTGCAGCGCAAATGGTCCCACTTTTGCTTCGCTGCTCTGCAGCTCTTCTTCCTCGCCGCTGGGCACCAGCTCCGGGGTGATCTCGGTGTCGAGCACCGACTGGAGCACCTCGCTGACCTCCGGTTCGAACTGCTCGGACGAGATGACCCAGCGGATCAAGTGCTGGACCAGTGTTTTGGGCACGCCGGCGTTGACGTTGTAGTGCGACATCTGGTCGCCCACCCCGTAGGTCGACCAGCCCAGTCCCAACTCGGACAGGTCGCCGGTGCCCAGCACGATGCCGCCACGCTGGTTGGCCAACCGGAACAGGTAGTCGGTGCGCAAACCGGCCTGGACGTTTTCGAAGGTGACGTCGTACACCTTTTCACCGCGCGCGAACGGGTGATCCATCTCCTTGAGCATCAGTTCCGCGCTCTGGCGAATGTCGATCTCCGCGAACGTCACACCCAGCGTGCGGCACAGCTCGGACGCGTTGCGTTTGGTGCGGTCCCCGGTGGCGAAGCCGGGCAGCGTGAACGCCAAAATGTCGCTGCGCGGCCGTTGTTCGCGATCCATCGCGCGGGCGGCCACGATCAGGGCGTGCGTCGAGTCCAGTCCACCGGAGATCCCGATGACCACCTTCGGGAAATCCAGCGCGCGCAGGCGCTGTTCGAGGCCGGCGACCTGGATGTTGTAGCCCTCGAAGCAATCCTGTTCCAGCCGTTGCGGATCGGCGGGGACGAAGGGGAAGCGCTCGATTTCGCGGCGCAGGCCGATGTCCCCGCCGGGTGGGTCCAACCGAAATTCGATGTGCCGATAGGCATCCGTGGTCGTCCGGTGGTGGCGCCGGTTGT
>NZ_LZMG01000372.1:0-585 GCF_001673615.1 Mycobacterium sp. 1245499.0 | reverse complement strand
TCAGTACCGCCCGAAGGCGATGGCCACGTTGTGTCCGCCGAAGCCGAACGAGTTGTTGATGGCGTACTCGTAGTTGCCGGGGCGGGGTTTGCCGGCCACGACGTCCAGGTCGATTTCGGGGTCGAGGTTTTCCAGGTTGAGTGTGGGTGGGACGACCTGGTCGCGCAGGGCGAGCACGGTCAGGATGGATTCCACGGCGCCGACCGCGCCCACCGAGTGGCCCAGGGCGGCTTTGGGGGCGTAGACGGCGGCGTTGCCGCCGTGGGGGCCCAGGGCGTTGTTGATGGCCTTGGCTTCGGCGACGTCTCCGACGGAGGTGCCGGTGGCGTGGGCGTTGACGTGGCCGATGTCGGACGGGCTCAGGCCGGCGAGTTGGATGGCGCGGCTCATGGCGTGGCCGGCGCGTTCGCCGTTGGGGTCCGGGGCGACCATGTGGTAGCCGTCGGAGGTGATGCTGGCGCCCATGATGCGGGCCAGGATGTTGGCGCCGCGGGCCTTGGCGTGTTCTTCGGTTTCGATGACCATCAGCGCGCCGGCCTCGCCGAAGACGAATCCGGTGCGGTCGCGGTCGAACGGGCGACAGGC
>NZ_LZMG01000371.1:0-27516 GCF_001673615.1 Mycobacterium sp. 1245499.0 | reverse complement strand
TGACCGGCGGCGGCACCCTGCTGCCGATGAGCGATGTCATCCGCCTGGCCCGCCACGCCCACCACTATTTGGCGATCTTCGACAACGGCAAGGCCCTGGCGCTCTATCACACCAAACGCCTCGCCTCACCCGGCCAACGAATCGTGTTGTACGCCAAGGACCGCGGCTGCAGCAGCCCCGGCTGCACCGTGGGCGGCTACTACTGCGAAGTCCACCACGTCACCGACTACAGCAAGTGCCACACCACCGACGTCAACAACCTCACCTTCGCCTGCGGCCCCCACCACCGCCTACTACGCCCCGGCGGCTGGACCACCCGAAAAAACACCCACGGCGACACCCAATGGAAACCACCCCCACACCTCGACACCGGCCAACCCCGCACCAACACCTTCCACCACCCCGAAAAGCTGCTGCGAAACGAGGATGAGGACGACGGGTGGTAACCCGGCTGGGGTACCTGAACTCCAGTGATCAGCCGGGCACTGTGATCGCGCCGTCTTCGGCTAGCGAGAAACCCGGGTTGTAGGCGACCTCCCACGCGTGACCATCGAGATCGCGGAATGCGCCCGCATACCCGCCATAGAAGGTGTCGCCAGCAGCACGCGTGATCGTCGCTCCGGCATCTTCTGCCTCGGCGAGGATCTCGTCCACTTCGGAACGCGAGCGCACGTTGTGTGCCAAAGCGACACCACCGAAGCCGTCATCGCCTTGGTCGGCGATGCCGAGATCGGCCGAAAGCTTGTCGCGCGCCCACAGGCTCACCGCGAGACCGCCGGCCTGAAAGAAGACCGTTTCCTGCACTTCTTGACCGCGCCAGCCGAGGCGTTCATAGAAACGATAAGCGCGATCCAGATCGGCAACGCCGAGGGTGATCACACTCAGCCGTTGCTCCATGCTCACCCGGCCAGCGTCGCGCGGGTGCACACGGTGACGTAGGGCAGCGCCAGGCCCGTCGAATTCGCCAGCGCCGGATGGGTGGCCAGCAATTCGCGAACCTGATCGAGCGTCCTGGTGCGGACCTCGGTCGGCGAAGTGATGCAATAGCTGCGGGACGCGACGAGATCGATCAGCGCTTGCGGCGTAAGGTAACTCGTCCACTCCACCTGATGATGCGCCACATCGGTGAACGGCTCGGGCAGCGTCACCCGGGTGCGGCCGTCGCCGTCGCTGCCGATGATCTGGCCCAGTTCGCGCACCCAGCCGAGGCGTTCGTCGCGGGTGTTCCACACCAGACCCAGCCGCCCGCCGGGCCGCAACACGCGAGCCACCTCGGGCACCGCGCGCTCGGGATCCACCCAGTGCCAGGCCTGCGCCACCAGCACCACGTCAACGCTGTTGTCCTCCAACGGGATCTCTTCCGCGGTGCCCAGCAGCGCCCGGGTCTCCGGTAGCGAGGTGCGCAACACCTCGAGCATGTCCGGGATCGGGTCGACGGCCACCACGTCCAGGCCGCGCTCCACCAGCCGGGTGGTCAGCTTCCCGGTGCCGGCACCGAGGTCGAGCACTCGGCGCGCCCCGACGGGCAGCAGCCAGTCGATCGCTTCCGGGGGATAGGAGGGGCGCCCACGCTCGTAAGCCGCGGCCGCCGAGCCGAACGAGAGGGAGCGGTCTTGCCGCGAGCGCGTCACGATTGCGACGTGCCTTCCCCGTCGTCCGCCAATGCCAGTGTCTGACGGATCAATTCGCCGACGGCGTCGGTTTCCACCAGGAAGCCGTCGTGCCCTAACAGCGAGTCCACCACCCGCAGGCCGGCGCAGCCGGGCAGCTGCTCGGCCAGCTCCTTCTGCAAGCGCAGCGGGTACAGCCGGTCGGAGGTGATGCCGCCGACCACCACCGGAACCGGGCAGCTAGACAACGCGTTACGAACCCCGCCACGGTTTCGGCCGACGTCGTGACTGTTCAGCACCTCGGTCAGCACCACGTAGCTGCCCGCGTCGAAGCGCTCCACCAGCTTGTCGCCCTGATACTCCAGGTAGCTCTGCATGGCGTAGCGGCCGCCGTTGTTCGGATCCTCGCCGTCCTGCCCGTGGTTGCCGAACCGGGCGTCCAGCTCGGCCTCACCGCGATAGGTCAGGTGCGCGAAGCGACGGGCGATCGCCAGCCCGGCGTCGGGCGCGAAGCCGGTGTCGTGGTAGTCACCGCCCTGCCAGTTCGGGTCGGCCTTGATCGCCGCGATCTGGGTGGTCTGGGTGCCGATCTGATCGGCGGTGGCCCGCGCCCCCACCGCCAAAAGCAGACCGGCCCGTACCCGGTCCGGATAACCGACGATCCACTCCAAAGCCCTTGCACCACCCAAAGATCCGCCGACCACCGCGGCGACCCGTTCGATCCCCAACGCGGCCAGCGCTGTGATATCGGCGTCGACCTGGTCGCGGACCGTGATGCGGGGAAACCGTGAGCCCCAAGGCTTTCCGTCCCGGGCCCGGGAGCTGGGTCCGGTGGAGCCGCGGCAACCACCCAGCACGTTGGTGGCCAGCGCGCACCAGCGGTTGGTGTCGATGGGCGCGCCCGGCCCGACCATCCCGTCCCACCAGCCGCCGGTGGGATGCCCGGGTCCGGCCGGCCCGGTGATGTGCGAGTCGCCGGTCAGCGCGTGCAGCACCACCACCACGTTGTCCCGTGTCGGCGACAACTCGCCCCAGCGCTGGACGGCGATGTGCACGTCGTCGATGACGGCGCCGCCCTCGGTGGTCAGCGAGCCGATGTCGACGAAGCCGATTTCGCCTTCTTCGGGCAGCGTCTGGGTCGGGACGCCGGAGATCGCCATCGCCGGGCTCCTTAGAACGCCGCCACGGCTTGCGGGTCGGTGCCCGACGCCCCCGCGCTCACACCGAATTTGGCTGCCGCGGCGAAGCCGAGCTCGAGGTCGGCCAGGATGTCGTCGATGCCCTCGATGCCGACGGCCAGCCGCACCAGGCCGGGGCTGACCCCGGTGCTCAGCTGTTCCTGCGGGCTCAGCTGGGCATGCGTGGTGGACGCCGGGTGGATCACCAGCGAGCGCACGTCGCCGATGTTGGCGACGTGGCTGTGCAGCTTCAGCGCGTTCACGAATGCCTTGCCGGCCTCGACGCCGCCGGCCAGCTCGAACGCCAGCACCGCGCCGGTTCCCTTGGGCGCCAACTTCTTTGCCCGCTCGTGCCACGGCGAGCTGGGCAGGCCCGCGTAGTTCACCGACAGCACGCCGTCGTGGCCGGCCAGGTACTCGGCCACCCGCTGCGCGTTGGCGACGTGGCGCTCCATGCGCAGGCTCAGCGTCTCGATGCCCTGGGCGACCAGGAACGCGTTGAACGGCGACGCGGCCGACCCCAGGTCGCGCAGCAGCTGCACGCGCGCCTTGAGCGCGTAGGCCGGCGGGCCGAGCTCGGCGAACACCACACCGTGGTAGCTCGGGTCGGGAGTGGTGAATCCCGGGAAGCGGCCCTGCGTCCAGTCGAAGGTGCCGCCGTCGACGATGACCCCGGCGATCGCCGAGCCGTGGCCGCCGAGGTACTTGGTGGCCGAGTGCACGACGATGTCGGCGCCGTGGGAGAACGGCTGAATCAGGTACGGCGTGGCGATGGTGTTGTCGACGATCAGCGGGACGCCGTTGCCGTGCGCGACCCCGGCGACACCGGGGATGTCGAGGATGTCGATCTGCGGGTTGGAGATCGTCTCGGCGAAGAACGCCTTGGTGTTCGGCCGGACCGCGGCCTGCCACGAATCCAGGTCGTCGGGATCCTCGACAAAGGTGACCTCGATGCCGAGCTTGGCCAACGAGTAATGCAGCAGGTTGTACGTCCCGCCGTAGAGGCGCGGGCTCGACACGATGTGATCTCCGGCACTCGCCAGGTTCAATATGGCGAAAGTCTCAGCGGCCTGCCCGGAGCTCAGGAACAGCGCCGCCACCCCGCCCTCGAGCGCGGCGATGCGCTGCTCGACGACGTCGGTGGTCGGGTTGCCGATCCGGGTGTAGATGTTGCCCGGCACTTCCAGCCCGAACAGGGCGGCGGCATGCGTGGTGTCGTCGAAGGTGTACGACGTGGTCTGGTAGATCGGCAGGGCACGGGCGTTGGTGGCCGGGTCCGGCTGCTGGCCGGCGTGCACCTGCTTGGTCTCGAACGACCAGTGCGCGGTCGGATCGGTGTCGTGATCGGCGTTGTCGGAGGTCACGGGATCGCTTTCTGCTGGTAGGGGAATCTGCATCGGGCGGCCGGGACGCGAGGATGAGGCGTCCACCGGCGGCGCGGATTAGCAGCGACGCACGAGCGGGCGTGATTGGGTCAGGAGAATGCACATCACGTTTCCCTGTCTACTCAGGGGCCCGTCATGGCGGACCCGCGCTTGCCGGATAGCCGGTGTGTGTGGCTACTCAACCTGGTCATCACCCGGGGCACCCCACCGCGGTTGGAGGGTTGCCGGCCAGCAAGCCGGGGCTTGATGCTGGCGCTCATGACCAATACGAAGACTATCTTACTGTGCCGACTCAGTGCTAACCCCGGCGGTGCGCGTGCAGGTCGACACCTGTCCAAACACCCTTGATAACGTGGCAGTCAGAACGCTGAGCCCCCAAAATTTCCAACCCATCATTGACGCCGGGAGAGGGATCGTGAGCGCCGAACAGCCGACCGTCATCTACACACTGACCGACGAAGCGCCGCTGCTGGCGACTTATGCGTTCCTGCCTATCGTGCGTGCCTTCGCCGAGCCGGCGGGCATCCAGATCAAGACCAGCGACATCTCGGTGGCCGCCCGCATTCTGGCCGAGTTCCCCGAGCACCTGACCGAAGAACAGCGGGTGCCGGACAACCTGGGCGAACTGGGCCGGCTGACCGAGCTGCCCGACACCAACATCATCAAGCTGCCGAACATCAGCGCCTCGGTTCCGCAGCTGATCGCCGCTGTCAAAGAGCTGCAGGGCAAGGGATACAAGATTCCGGACTTTCCGCAGAGCCCAAAGACGGACGAGGACAAGCAGATTCGCGCCCGCTACGCCAAATGCCTTGGCAGCGCGGTAAACCCGGTACTGCGGCAGGGCAACTCGGACCGGCGTGCGCCCAAGGCGGTCAAGGAGTACGCCCGCAAGCACCCGCACAGCATGGGGGACTGGTCACCGGCCTCGCGCACGCACGTCGCGACCATGCGGCACGGCGACTTCTACCACGGTGAGAAGTCGATGACGCTGGACCGCGCGCGCAACGTGAAGATGGTGCTGGAGACCAAGGGCGGACAGACCCTGGAGCTCAAGCCCGAGGTCGAGCTGCGCGACGGCGACGTCATCGACTCCATGTTCATGAGCAAGAAGGCCCTCGTCGAGTTCTACGAGGAGCAGATGCAGGACGCCTACGAAACCGGCGTGATGTTCTCGCTGCACGTCAAGGCGACGATGATGAAGGTGTCGCACCCGATCGTCTTCGGTCACGCGGTGAAGGTCTTCTACAAGGACGCCTTCGCCAAGCACCAGGAGCTCTTCGACGAGCTCGGCGTCGACGTCAACAACGGCCTGAGCGATCTGTACAGCAAGATCGAGTCGCTGCCCGCGTCGCTGCACGAGGAGATCATCCGCGACCTGCACGCCTGCCACGAGCACCGCCCCGAGCTGGCCATGGTCGATTCGGCCAAGGGCATCACCAACTTTCACTCGCCCAGCGACGTGATCGTGGATGCCTCGATGCCGGCGATGATCCGCGCCGGCGGCAAGATGTGGGGCGCCGACGGGCGGCAGAAGGACACCAAGGCGGTCAACCCCGAATCCACGTTCTCCCGCATTTACCAAGAGATCATCAACTTCTGCAAAACCCATGGGCAGTTCGATCCGACGACGATGGGCACGGTTCCCAACGTCGGGCTGATGGCGCAGCAGGCCGAGGAGTACGGCTCGCACGACAAGACTTTCGAGATCCCCGAGGACGGCGTCGCCAACATCGTCGACCTCGACAGCGGGGAAGTGTTGCTGACCCAGAACGTGGAGGAGGGCGACATCTGGCGGATGCCCATTGTCACCGATGAGGCGATCCGCGACTGGGTCAAGCTGGCCGTCACCCGGGCGCGTAACTCCGGCATGACGGTGGTGTTCTGGCTCGACACCGAGCGACCGCACGAGGTCGAGCTGCGCAAGAAGGTCAAGGCGTACCTGAAGGAGCACGACACCGAGGGCCTGGAGATCCAGATCATGCCGCAGGTGTGGGCCATGCGGTACACGATCGAGCGCGCGATGCGGGGGCAGGACACCATCGCCGCGACCGGAAACATCCTGCGCGACTACCTCACCGACCTGTTCCCGATCCTGGAGCTGGGCACCAGCGCCAAGATGCTGTCCATCGTGCCGTTGATGGCCGGCGGCGGCATGTATGAGACCGGGGCGGGCGGTTCGGCGCCCAAGCACGTCCACCAGCTGGTGGAGGAGAACCACCTGCGGTGGGATTCGCTGGGCGAATTCCTCGCTCTCGGAGCGTGTTTCGAAGACATCGGCATCAAGACCGACAACGAGCGCGCCAAGGTACTGGGCAAGACGCTGGATGCCGCGATCGGCAAGCTGCTGGAGAACAACAAGAGCCCGTCGCGCAAGACCGGCGAGCTCGACAACCGCGGCAGCCAGTTCTACCTGGCGCTGTACTGGGCGGCCGAACTGGCGAAGTCCGACGACGAGGAGTTGCGCCAGCACTTCGCCCCGCTGGCCGACTCGCTGGCCGAGAACGAAGAGACCATCGTGTCCGAACTGGCCGAGGCGCAGGGCGAGACGGTCGACATCGGCGGCTACTACTACCCGGACAGCGAGAAGACGACGGCAATCATGCGGCCCAGCAAGACATTCAACGAGGCGCTAGCGGCTTCAACCGGTTAGGGCCGCAAGCAGGAAGCCGGACTCGACATGGCAGGCGAAGCCAAGATCAAGGTCAAGGGCCGCGTCGTAGAGCTCGACGGTGACGAAATGACCCGCGTCATCTGGAAGTTCATCAAGGACCTGCTGATCCTGCCGCACCTCGACATCGACCTGGACTACTACGACCTGGGCATCGAGCATCGCGACCGCACCGACGACCAGGTGACGATCGACGCGGCCTACGCCATCAAGAGACACGGCGTGGGCGTCAAGTGCGCGACCATCACCCCCGACGAGGCCCGCGTCCAGGAGTTCAACCTGAAGAAGATGTGGCTCTCGCCCAATGGGACGATCCGGAACATCTTGGGCGGCACCATCTTCCGTGAGCCCATCGTGATCTCGAACGTGCCGCGGCTGGTGCCGGGCTGGACCAAGCCGATCGTCATCGGCCGCCACGCCTTCGGCGACCAGTACCGGTCGACCAACTTCAAGGTCGACAAACCCGGAACCGTCGCAATCACTTTCACCCCCGCCGACGGCAGCGAACCGATGGTGCACGAGATGGTGTCCATCCCCGACGACGGTGGGGTGGTGATGGGGATGTACAACTTCAAGGACTCCATCCGCGATTTCGCCCGCGCCTCGTTGCAGTACGGGCTGAACGCCAAGTGGCCGGTGTACCTGTCCACCAAGAACACCATCCTCAAGGCCTACGACGGCATGTTCAAAGACGAGTTCCAGCGCGTCTACGACGAGGAGTTCAAGGACGAGTTCGAGGCGCAGGGACTGACCTACGAGCACCGGTTGATCGACGACATGGTCGCGGCCTGCCTGAAGTGGGAGGGCGGCTACGTGTGGGCCTGCAAGAACTACGACGGGGACGTCCAGTCGGACCTCGTGGCGCAGGGTTACGGCTCACTGGGGCTGATGACGTCGGTGCTGATGACCGCGGACGGCAAGACGGTCGAGGCCGAGGCCGCGCACGGCACCGTCACCCGGCACTTCCGCCAGTACCAGGCCGGCAAGCCGACCTCGACCAACCCGATCGCCTCGATCTTCGCCTGGACGCGCGGACTGGCGCACCGCGGCAAGCTGGACGACACCCCCGAAGTGATCGAGTTCGCGCAAACCCTGGAGAATGTGGTGGTCTCCACGGTCGAGAGCGGGAAGATGACCAAGGACCTGGCCATCCTGATCGGCCCCGATCAGGAGTGGCAGCGCAGCGAGGAATTCCTCAACTCGATCGCCGAGAACCTGGAAAAACGGCTGGCTAGCTAGCCGGTGGCTGGTGCCGGTCCGCACGCCGGTCGGCCCCGGCGGCGCATTCGTCGACGAAGTCGGCGATGACCGCGGTCACCCGGTCGGGCGCCTCGAACATCGGCACGTGCCCGACGCCGTCGAGCTCGGTCATCTTCGTCCCCTCGGGCAGGTAGTCGGTGAAGTGCCGGTAGAACCTGCTCGCGGGCACCACGCGGTCCTTCTCGCACAGCACCAGCTGGACGGGCACCGCGGTGTCGGCCAACTGCAGCAGGCCGGGATCCAGCAGCGACTTGACGAGGAGCTGGAAGTACGCGGGGCAGTGCGCGGCGTCGTCGACGACGACGGACAGCTGCTCGGAGCTGATGCCGTCCGGCCGTGCCGTGAGCGGCAGGGTCGCCAGCCGCCTGCTGAGCGGCAACCGGAGCACCCGCTCACCGAAGAGCCGGGCCAGCGCCAGGAAGGGCATGCCCGCGATGAACTTGCTGATCACCTCGAACTTCACCGGGCTCCACCGCGTCCATCCGCCGGCGGCGCCGATGCCGGTCACGCTGCGCGCGCGCCCGCGCCGCTCCAGCTCGAAGGCGACCCAGCCGCCCAGCGAGTTGCCGACCAGGTGGGCGGTCTCCCAGCCCAGCTGGTCGAGCTGGCGCTCGACGTGGTCGGCCAACACCGACGAGCTCAGCAGCCAGGTGCCCGCGTAGGGCCCGCCGTTGTGCCCGGCCATCGTCGGCGCGAAGACCTCGAAGCGGCCGGTGTCGGCCAGCCGCGGCGCGACCGGCTCCCACACCGTCTGCGACATCAGGAACCCGTGCAGCATCAGCACCGGCTCTGCGGAACCATCCCTGGGACCGAGGTGGATCGGCGAACGGGCCGAAGGCGACGCCGAGTGAGCGGGGCTCACGCGGAAGGAGCCGAGCAGACGAGCTTGCGCATAACCCGACAGTAAAGCCGGTACCGCCGGTACCGCAACACGCGGGGTGACGGGCGCCGGTCCGTGCGGCCGCGGCGGCCGCGCGTGAAAAGATCGGTGCATCATGAGCACCGCTACCGGATCCAGCCGGATTTTCTCCGGCGTGCAGCCCACCTCCGACTCGCTTCACCTGGGTAACGCGCTGGGCGCCGTCAGGCAGTGGGTCGCGCTGCAGGACGACTGGGGGGATGACTGGGACGCGTTCTTCTGCGTAGTCGACCTGCACGCCATCACCGTCGCCCAGGATCCCGAGGCGCTGCGTCGTCGCACCCTGATCACCGCCGCCCAATACCTGGCGCTGGGCATCGACCCGGCCCGCAGCACCGTGTTCGTGCAGAGCCACGTGCCGGCGCACACCCAGTTGGCCTGGGTGCTGGGGTGCTTCACCGGCTTCGGGCAGGCGTCGCGGATGACGCAGTTCAAGGACAAGTCGCTGCGCCAGGGCGCCGACTCCACCACGGTGGGGTTGTTCACCTACCCGGTGTTGCAGGCGGCCGACGTGCTGGCCTACGACACCGATCTGGTGCCGGTGGGCGAGGACCAGCGCCAGCACCTCGAGCTGGCGCGCGACATCGCCGAGCGCGTCAACAGCCGCTTCCCGGACACGTTCGTGGTGCCGGACATGCTCATTCCCAAGGCCACCGCAAAGATCTATGACCTGCAGGATCCGACGTCGAAGATGAGCAAGTCCGCGGCCACCGATGCCGGGTTGATCAACCTGCTCGACGATCCGGCGGTGTCGGCCAAGAAGATTCGCTCCGCGGTCACCGACAGCGAGCGCGAGATCCGCTTCGACACCGAGGCCAAGCCGGGTGTGTCCAACCTGTTGAGCATCCAGTCCGCGGTCACCGGCGTCGCGATCGACACGCTCGTGGACGGCTATGCCGGAAGGGGTTACGGCGATTTGAAGAAGGACACCGCGGAGGCGGTCGTCGAGTTCGTCGCGCCGATCAAGGCCCGCGTCGACGAACTGTCCGCCGATGTGGGCGAATTGGAGGCGGTGTTGGCCGCCGGGGCGGAAAAGGCCAACGATGTGGCCGGGAAAACGGTCCGGCGGGTTTACGATCGGCTTGGGTTTCTTCCACCAGGGAGCTAGATCCCCAAGGAGCTAGATCCGCTTCTCATTGGAGTCGTGCGATGAGCGAGCCGGCCAAGCCGGGCATTTTCGATCGACTGCGGACCCGCTACGGGTGGATCGACCATGTCATCCGCGCCTACCAGCGTTTCGACGAGCGCAACGGCGGGTTCTTCGCGGCCGGCCTCACCTATTACACGATCTTCGCGTTGTTTCCTTTGCTCATGGTCGGTTTCGCGGTCTTCGGGTTCGTGCTGGCCCGTCGGCCCCAGTTGTTGAGCACCATCGACGACCACATCCGTTCCCAGGTGAACGGCGCGCTGGGTAATCAGCTGCAGGAATTGATGAACTCGGCGATCGATGCCCGAACCTCGGTCGGTGTCATCGGTTTGGCCACCGCGGTGTGGGCGGGCCTGGGCTGGATTTCGCACCTGCGCCAGGCGTTGACGGAGATGTGGTGGGACACCCAGATCGAGTCACCGGGCTTCGTGCGCAACAAGCTTTCCGACCTGCTGGCGATGGTGGGGACGTTCGCGGTGATCGTGGTCACCGTCGCGCTGACCACCGTCGGCCACACCGCGCCCATGGCCGCCTTGCTGAAATGGCTTGGCATACCCCGGTTTATAGTGTTCGACTGGCTGTTCTGGCTGATCTCGCTTTTGATCGCGACGCTGGTGTCGTGGCTGCTGTTCACCTGGATGATCGCCCGGCTGCCCCGCGAGAAGGTCAGCCTGACCGATTCGATGCGCGCCGGGCTGATCGCCGCGATCGGCTTCGAGGTGTTCAAACAGGTGGCGTCGATCTATCTGAGGACGGTGTTGCGCAGCCCCGCCGGCGCGGCGTTCGGGCCGGTGCTGGGGTTGATGGTGTTCGCCTACATCACCGCCTATCTCGTCCTGTTCTGCACCGCCTGGGCGGCGACGGCGTCCACGGATCCGCGCAGTCAGCCCGTCGCCCCTCCGGCACCGGCGATCATCGCCCCGCGGGTGCAGATGGACGAGGGCCTGGGCACCCGCCAGACGTTGACGGCGATGGCGCTGGGAGCCGTTGGCGCGCTGACGCTTTCCCGCATCGCGCGCTTCACCCGCCGCGCTCGCTAGCCGACCAGCTTCAGGCCCGCGACGCAGGCCACGATCCCGGCGATCAGCACCAGCTTGATCGGCGACGTCGATTCGTCACCGGCCAGCATCGCATAGCCCGCCGTGAGCGCGGCCCCAATGCCGACCCAGACCGCGTAACTGGTTCCGACCGGCAGCGTGCGCATGGCGATCGCCAGCCCGGTCATCGAAAGTGCCACGGCCGCAAGGAAAACCAGCGAAGGGACCGGCCGGGAGAAGCCGTCCGATTTGTTCAGGGCGGTCGCCCACACCGCCTCCAGGATCCCCGACGCAATCAGGACGAGCCAGGCCATCACGCACCTCCACGGCGCCGTCTTGTCGCTGGCCGGGTACGGGGCCCCTCGTCCGGTGTCAGGTGCTGACGGGCTCGATGCTAACAAACGTCGCGCGGGTGACCCTGCCAGGTGCCGCGCACCATGACGTCAGAGATGCCTAAACGTTCGTCCAGCACAACGAGATTGGCGTCATAATCCGTCCTGAGTTCACCGACCCGCCCCAGGCCTAGGGCCCGCGCCGGCGTCGCGGCCGTCGCCTGCACGGCCGGCGCCAGCCCCGCGTCGGCGTGCACGGTGCGGAAGAGTTGATCCATGGTGGCGGTGCTGCCGGCGATCGTCGACGTCCCATGCACCCGCGCCACGCCGGCGACCACGTCGATGGCCACCGCGCCGAGCCGAAACGCGCCGTCGGGGCGGCCGGCCGCGGCGATCGCGTCGGTGACCACGGCGACCCGGTCCGCTCCGGCGGCCGCGATCACCGCCCGTACCACGTCGGGGTGCAGGTGCACGCCGTCGGCGATCAGCTCGACGACCACGCGCGGGTCGCGCAGCAGTGCCAGGGCCGGGCCGGGCTCGCGATGGTGCAGTGGCGGCATCGCGTTGAACAGATGCGTGCCGACCGTGGCGCCCAGCGCGATGGCATGCCGGGTCTGCTCGTAGGTCGCGTCGGTATGGCCAAGCGCCACAACGACTCCCGCGTCAATGAACCGCCGGATCGCCGCGTCGGCCCCGGGCAGCTCGGGAGCCAGCGTCACCATCCGGATGGCGTCGCCGCCCGCGGCCAGCACCGCGTCGATCTCGGCCGGGTCCGGATCGCGCAGCTGGGTGCGGTCGTGGGCCCCGCAGTGTGCCCGGCTCAGCCACGGCCCCTCGAGGTGGATGCCCGCGACGGTCCCGCGGCCGGTGGCATCGGCCAGCGCCCGCACCCCGGCGAGCAGATCGGTCGGTGACGCGGTCACCAGGCTGGCCAGCGTGGTGGTGGTGCCGTGCCGCAGGTGGAACGCGGCGGCGCCGGCGATGCCGTCGGCGTCGGTGTAGGAGGCGCCGCCGCCGCCGTGCACGTGCATGTCGATAAAGCCAGGGACCACAGTGCAATTCGGGAAATCTTGGTCGGCCGGCCGCGGCGGCGGCCCGGGCGCGCAGGCCGCGATCCGTTCACCGGCGGTCTGCAGCCAGCCCGGGCGACAGACCTCGCCGTCGAGCACCATGGTGCCCGCGGCGATCACGGGCACGGATTCTCCCAGCGGCCGCCGTTTTCCCAGAAGTGGCGGATGTCCTCGAGCTGGCGGCCCTTGGTCTCCGGCGCGTAGCGGTAGACGAAGACGAATGCGACCGCCGCAAGCGCGGCGAACAGCGCGAAAGTCCCTGCGCCGCCCAGCGAATGGAGCAGGGTCAGGAAGACGGCGGCGATGATGGCGTTAGCCACCAGGTTGGAGGTCAACATGGTGCTCGATCCGATCGAGCGTAGTCGCGACGGGAAGCTTTCGCTGGCGTACACCCAGCCCAGGGAGCCGAAGCCCATGGTGTAGCCGATGATGAACAACAGGATGCCGGCGAAGCCGGCGATGGCGCCGCCGAAGCCCTGGCCGAAGACGGCCATCAGCACGACGTCGGCGGCGATCATCATGGCGGTGCCCCACAACAGGATTGGCCGTCGGCCCACCCGGTCGACCAGCAGCAGCGCCGCGCCGACGGCGGCCAGCCCGGCGACCTGCAGCAGCGCCGGCAGCCCGAGCAGCGCGAAATTCCCGGTGAAGCCCATGGCCTGAAAGATGCGGGGGCTGTAATAGATGATCGCGTTGATGCCGGTGATCTGGATCAGGAAGCCGAGCACCACCACGAAGGCGGTGGCCCGCAGGTACGGGGGGCGCAGCATCTCGGCGAACCCGCCCCCGGCGCCGGGGGCGGCCTCGCCGAGCGCGCGGCCGATCTCGGCCAGTTCCTCGTCGACGCGCACCGTCGGTTCGACCCGCAGCAGCGCCTGGCGGGCGTCGTCCATCCGGCCCTTGAGCACGTACCACCGGGCGGTGTCGGGCATGCCAATGATCAACGGCAGCAACAGGATTGCGGGCACGCAGGCCAGGCCCAGCATCCACCGCCAGCCGTGGGTGCCGGCCAGCACGTAACCGGTCAGGTAGCCGACGATCAGGCCGGAAACGATCGCCAGCTGATAGGCCGTCAGCAGCGAGCCGCGCACCGCCGTCGGGGCCGATTCGGCCACGTACACCGGGACCACCACCACCGTCACACCGATGGTCATGCCCAGCAGCAGCCGCGCCGCCAACAGCATCGGCAGCGAGATCGAGAACGCGGCCAGCAGCGCGAAAACCGCGTAGGCGCACAGGATCAGCACCACCGATCGTTTGCGCCCGATGACGTTGGCCAGCACGCCGGCGCCCAGCGCCCCGACAATCTGGCCGATCACCACCATCGTGGTGAGCAGTTCCTGCTGGCGCGTGGACAAGCCGAAGTCCTCGGTGACGAACAACTGCGCCCCGGCGATGATGGACAGGTCGTAACCGTAGATGACGCCGACGCTGGCGGCGGTCAGCCCGACCAGCAGTCCGCGCCGCGATCCGCGTGCCACGGCGCTCAGCGGTGCTGCGGTCGGCGGTTCATCGAGCGGGCCATCATGATCAGCGCGAACACCACGACGGTGCCGATGACCGCCACGCCCACTCGGATCGGCATGGCGTCGGCCGACGGGATGATCCCGTCCGCCGCGGCGTTGCTGGCGAGCGGGTCGGCGGCGGTGTCACGCTTGGCCGGCGCCAGCGACGGGTCGGGGGCGATCAGCGAGCCGACCTGGGTGCCCTGCGGCGTGGAGAAGCCGTAGTCCAGCAGGTGCGCGGCCTGTTCCCACGGCGCGATCGGTTGACGCGTGCCGTGCAGCAGCACCGCCACCAGGCGTCGTCCGTCGTGGTTGGCCGCGCCCACGAACGTCTGGCCCGCGTCGTCGGTGTAACCCGTCTTGCCGCCCAGGGCGCCGGGATACTTGTAGAGCAGCTGGTTGTCGTTCTCCAGCTCGTAGCCCGGGTGGTCGCCGTGGCCGGGGAAGTCGAACGTCCGTGTCGCGACGATGTCGGCGAACGTCGGGTTCTGCCAGGCGTAGCGGTAGAACAACCCGATGTCGTAGGCCGAGGTGCTCATGCCCGGCGCGTCCAGGCCCGACGGCGAGGCCACCCGGGTGTCCTGGCCGCCCAGCTTGGCCGACAGCACGTTGATCTTCTCCAGCGCCTGCTGCATGCCGCCCAGCTGCATGGCCAGCGCGTGCGCGGCGTCGTTGCCGGAGTGCATCAGCAGCCCGTGCAGCAGCTGGTTGACGGTGAACACCCCGCCCTCCTCGACGCCGACCTTCGTGCCCTCGGCCGCGGCGTCGTCGGCGGTCCCGGGAACCGCCTTATTGAGGTTGAGCGCGTTGATGGAGGCCATCGCGACCAGCACCTTGATGATGCTGGCCGGGCGGTGCCGCCCGTGTGGGTCCTTGGCCGCGATCACCGCGCCGCTGTCCAGGTCCGCGACCAGCCACGCGTCCGCGGAGACGTCGTTCGGCAGCGGCGGCGTGTTCGGCGCGGTGACGATGCCGCAGCTGCCCAGCGCGTCACCACCGACGGGCTTGGCGGGCACCGCCAGCGGGATCGGCGGGTCGCCGGCGGTCGGGGCCTCGGAGGAATCCACCGCGGGCGGCGTGGTCACCTTGTACGGGCAGTTGGCCGGCGCGGCATTCGGCTCGGCGCCGGGCTCGGCGGTGGCGAGCGGCACCCCGAGCGTGACCGGGGCGGCGGTCAGGAAAAGCGCCGCTGCCAGGCATGATGCGGAACGTAACAGGGTCATCGTCTGAGCACAGTAAGCGATCGACCGCCCGAATCCGGGGAGCCGCGCTGTGACTGGTGAGACGGAAGTTACTGAGCCTGGTCGGTCGGGCCGGGTTACGCTGGGCACGCGGTCAGTTCGGAACCCATCGACCGCCCCGAATCCCCGAGGGATGTGCCATTTCAAACGATCGGTTCTGGTCTCGAACGTGGTCTCAGTTGCGGCGCGACGGCGACGGCCCACGATCGTTGGAACAGCTGCTCAAGCGGGTGGAGAAAGGCAGCCAGGTCCGCGGCTCCGACGACGACCGGGTGCTGGAAGAGCTGAAACTGCATCGCGACGCCACCCCCGAGGGCGACCTGCGGTCCGCACTGGCCTGGCTGTGCAACGCTCAGTCGCGGATCACCAGCAGCCCCACCACGGCGCATTCCCGCGAGGTGTTGCTGGCCGCTTACGAGGTCAAGCGGATCCTGGCTACAGCCGGCGGCACTCGTCGCTGAGCACGCCGCGCAGCGCCGCCTCGATGAGGTCGAATTCGGACTGCCCACTGATCAGCGGCGGCGCCAGCTGAATGACCGAATCGCCGCGGTCGTCGGTGCGGCAATACAGCCCCGCCTCGAACAGCGCCGCGGAGACCCGGGCGAGCAGCGGGCGGCGCTCGTCGTCGCTGAAGGTCTGCCTGGTGCCCTGGTCCTTGACCAGTTCCACGCCGTAGAAGAAACCCTCGCCGCGCACGTCGCCGACGATGGGCAGGTCGTACAGCTTCTCCAGGGTGGCGCGGAACGCGGGCGCGTGGGTTCTGACGTGATCATTGAGGCCCTCGCGCTCGAAGATGTCCAGGTTGGCCAGCCCGACGGCCGCCGAAACCGGGTGCCCGCCAAAGGTATAGCCGTGCGGGAACATGGTGGCGCCGTCGTTGAACGGCTCGAACAGCCGCTCGCTGGCGATCATGGCGCCGATCGGTGAGTAGCCCGACGTCATTCCCTTGGCGCAGGTGATCATGTCGGGCACGTAGCCGAAGTCGCCGATGTCCGACGAGCAGGCGAACATCGACCCGATCCGGCCGAACGCGCAGATCACCTCGTCGGAGACCAGCAGTACGTCGTATTCGTCGCAGATCTGGCGCACCCGCTCGAAATAGCCTGGGGGAGGCGGGATGCTGCCGCCGGCGTTCTGCACCGGCTCCAGGAACACCGCGGCCACGGTGTCGGGGCCCTCGAACTCGATGGCCTCGGCGATCCGGTCGGCGGCCCACCGCCCGAACGCCTTCGGGTCGGTGCGCAGCGTCTCCGGCGCCCGGTAGAGGTTGGTGTTGGGCACCCGGAAGCCACCGGGCGTCACCGGCTCGAACGGGGCCTTGTATTTCGGCAGCCCGGTGATGGCCAGCGCGCCCTGGGTGGTGCCGTGGTAGGCGACTGAGCGCGAAATCACCTTGTGCTTACCGGGTTTGCCGGTGAGCTTGAAGTACTGCTTGGCCAGTTTCCACGCGGTCTCGACGGCCTCGGTGCCGCCGGTCGTAAAGAAGACCCGGTTCAAATCGCCCGGGGTGTGGCCGGCGAGGCGTTCGGCCAGCTCGATCGCCGGTGCAGTGGCGTAGCCCCACAGTGGGAAGAACGCCAGCGTGCTCGCCTGGCGGGCGGCGACCTCGGCGAGCTCGGCGCGGCCGTGGCCGACCTGGACGGTGAACAGGCCGGACAGGCCGTCGAGGTAGCTCTTGCCGCGGTCGTCGTAGATGGTGACACCCTCGCCGCGCGTGATGATCGGCGGCGTGATGTCCGGGCCGTGCCGGGCGAAGTGCAGCCAGAGGTTGTCAGTCATGTTGTTGGTGAGCGTAACCTCGCGACATGACCGCAGCGCAGCAGGTCAGCGAGTTCGAGTCGCTACGGCCCCATCTCATGGCGGTGGCCTACCGGCTCACCGGCACGGTGGCCGACGCCGAGGACATCGTCCAGGACGCCTGGCTGCGCTGGCACCGGCAGGAGCCCGACAGGGCAGAGATCACCGACCTGCGGGCCTGGCTGACCACGGTGGTGAGCAGGCTCGGCCTGGACAGGCTGCGCTCGGCCGCGCACCGCCGCGAGAGCTACACCGGCAACTGGCTGCCCGAGCCGGTGGTAACCGGGTTCGGCTCCACCGCTTCGGAAGCCGATCCGCTGTCCGCGGTGGTGGCCGGCGAGGACGCGCGGTTCGCCGCGATGGTCGTGCTGGAGCGGTTGTCACCGGATCAGCGGGTCGCCTTCGTGCTGCACGACGGGTTCGCCGTGCCGTTCGCGGAGGTGGCCGAGGTGCTGGGCACCAACGAGGCCGCCGCGCGGCAGCTGGCGTCGCGGGCCCGCAAGGCCGTCTCGGCCGAGCCCGCACCCAAGCCCGATCCGGCGCACGCCGAGGTGGTCGGCAAATTGCTGGCCGCCATGGCCGCAGGGGACCTGGAAGCCGTGGTGGCGCTGCTGCACCCCGACGTGGTCCTGACGGGTGACGCGAATGGCAAGGCGCCCACCGCAATCAACGTCATCCACGGCGCCGACAAGGTGGCCCGGTTCTTCTTCGGCCTGGCCCAGCGCTACGGCCCGGCGATGTTCACCTCGTATCAGCTGGGGCTGGTCAACGGCGAGCTCGGCGGTTACACGCCCGGCTGCCCCGCCAGCGACGGCTACCGCGAGCTGATGCCGCGGATCATGGCCGCGACCGTGCGCGACGGAAAGGTCTGCGCCCTATGGGATATCGCCAATCCCGACAAATTCACCGGCTCCCCGCTGCGGGCTCGTTGAGCTGGTTTGCCCACGGAACCCGGCACGCGTCACCGGAATTGAAGCCCTGCTCGGTGATGCCGAGTGCGGAATTCACCCGGGCCCGCATGTTCTCCAACCCGATCTGATAGGTCAGCTCGAACACACCGGCGTCGCCGAACCGGGCCCGCAGATCGTCGACCTGCTCGTCGGTGACGGTGTGCGGATCGGTGGTCATCGCGGCGGCATAGGCGATGGCGGCGCGCTCGTCGTCGGTGAATGCCGTTGAGGTGGCGTAGTTGTCGATGTCCTTGAGGCGCTGGATGTCCAGGCCGTCCAGGCGCTGCAGCATCGATCCGAAGTCGACGCACCACGAGCAGCCGACCTGGCGCGCGGTCCACAACACGGCCAGCTCGCGCACGCTGGTGGGCAGCGTTTTCGACGCCCGGTCGACCATCGTCTCGTGCAGGGCGCTGGCGATCATCAGCTTGCGATGATGTGCGGCCACGGCGAACGGCTCGGGAACCTGGCCGTAGCGCCGCTTGGCGATCCGGTACATGGCCCGGGTCAGCAACCCGGTGCGCTTGAGGGGCAGGGGCTCGATGCGGGTTTTCTGTGTCATACCGATCAGACGAGGCGGCCACGCGTTGTGTGACAGGTCCGGCGAGGCGCCGGTGGTGAGCAGGTGTTTCCCACGGTGAGGTCCGGGTACCCGGACCTCACCCTCGTCGCGCCAACCGGCGCGGCGGGGTAGCGAGAGGGTGAGGAGATTGAAGATGACCTCTCAAAACGATCAACAGTCCGACGATTCGAGGCTGGAACATTTCGACGAGCCCGAGCTGGGCAGCGGTGCGCGCGACACCGGCACGGACACTCCCGAGCCCGGCGGGGCAGATCGTCCGGTGGGCACCGTGGACGAAGACGCGAATCCGCCGATGAGCGATCCGACCGCGTCCGATGTCTACAGCGGCACCGGCGAATTGCCCCCGCAGGACACCGGAAGCGCGATCCCGCCCTACGAGGGACGCCAACAGAGTGCCGCGGGTGACTCGGGAGGCGCGGGCGGCGCCACGAGACCGGAGACGAATCCCGATTACACGTCGGCCAGCCCGTCGGATACCCCGGGCGGGGCGACTCAGTCCCCGGCGGACGAGCAACCCGCTTCACAAATGCCGGAAACCGACCTCGGCGACGACCGCGTCGGGCCGGCGCACGTCGCGGGTACTCGTACCGGGGAGTCGAAGCCCTGATCTGACGACGTGTCGCCGCGAAACGCCTAGCGCGAGAACATGATCGCGCGCTTGACCTCTTGGATCGCCTTGGTGATCTGAATGCCGCGCGGGCAGGCCTCGGTGCAGTTGAACGTGGTGCGGCAGCGCCACACGCCGTCGACCTCGTTGAGGATGTCCAGGCGCTCAGCGGCGGCCTCGTCGCGGCTGTCGAAGATGAACCGGTGCGCGTTGACGATCGCCGCCGGGCCGTAGTAGCTGCCCTCGTGCCAGAAGATCGGGCAGCTGGTGGTGCACGCCGCGCACAGGATGCACTTGGTGGTGTCGTCGTAGCGGGCGCGGTCGGTCGGACTCTGGATGCGTTCGCGGGTCGGGGGATTGCCGGTCGTGATCAGGTACGGCTTCACCGCGCGGTAGGCGTCGAAGAACGGCTCCATGTCGACCACCAGGTCCTTCTCCACCGGCAGCCCACGGATCGGCTCGACAGTGATGGTGAGCTGCTTGCCCGGCTTCTTGGGCAGCAGGTCGCGCATCAGCACCTTGCACGCCAGCCGGTTGACGCCGTTGATCCGCATCGCGTCCGAGCCGCACACGCCGTGCGCGCAGGAACGCCGGAAGGTCAGCGTGCCGTCCAGGTAGCTCTTGATGTAGATCAGCAGGTTGAGCATCCGGTCGCTGGGCAGGCACGGCACCCGAAAGCTCTGCCAGCCACCGGTTTCCGCGTAGGCGTCGGGCTGGTCGGGGTTGAACCGGGCGATCTTGACGGTCACCATCACCGCCCCGTCCGGAATCGCCGGCAGCGGCGGTTCCAGGCTGGTCTCGACCTCGGCTGCCTCTTCGGTTCCGACGCTCTCGGCCATCAGTACTTCCGTTCCTTCGGTTCGTAGCGCGTCTGCACCACCGGCTTGAAGTCCAGCGCGATGTCGCTCAGCAGATCGCTGCCCTGCTTGTAGGCCATGGTGTGGCGCATGAAGTTGACGTCGTCGCGGTTGGGGTAGTCCTCGCGGGCGTGGCCGCCGCGCGACTCCTTGCGATTCAGCGCACCGACCACGGTGACCTCGGCCAGCTCCAGCAAGAAGCCCAGTTCGATGGCCTCCAGCAGGTCGCTGTTGAACCGTTTCCCCTTGTCGTGCACGCTGATTCGGGCGTAGCGCTCCTTCAGCGCGTGGATGTCGGTGAGCGCCTGCTTGAGCGTCTCCTCGGTGCGGAACACCGCGGCGTTGTTGTCCATCGACTGCTGCAACGCGTTGCGGATGTCGGCGACGCGCTCATTGCCGTGCTCGGAGAGGATGTCGCCGACCCAGCCCACTACCATCGCCGCCGGTTCCGGCGGCATGTCCACGAAGTCGTGGCCCCGCGCGTACGACGCCGCGGCGATGCCGGCCCGGCGGCCGAACACGTTGATGTCCAGCAGCGAATTGGTGCCCAGCCGGTTGGCCCCGTGCACCGACACGCACGCGCACTCGCCGGCCGCGTACAGGCCCGGCACCGTAGATGTGTTGTCCCGCAACACCTGTCCGGTCACGGTGGTGGGGATGCCACCCATCACGTAGTGACAGGTCGGGTAGACGGGAACCAACTCGTGCACCGGGTCCACCCCCAGGTAGGTGCGGGCGAACTCGGTGATGTCGGGCAGCTTGGCCTCCAGCACGTCCTCACCGAGGTGGCGGACGTCGATGTAGACGTAATCCTTGTGTGGGCCAGCGCCGCGACCCTCCAGAACCTCCAAAACCATGGAGCGGGCCACGATGTCGCGCGGCGCCAGGTCAACGATCGTCGGGGCGTAGCGCTCCATGAAGCGCTCACCCTCGCCGTTGAGCAGCCGGCCGCCCTCGCCGCGCACCGCCTCGGAGATCAGGATGCCCAGGCCGGCCAAGCCCGTCGGATGGAACTGGTGAAACTCCATGTCCTCCAACGGAAGACCCTTGCGGAAGACGATGCCGATGCCGTCGCCGGTCAGCGTGTGCGCGTTGGAGGTGGTCTTGTACATCCGGCCCGAACCGCCGGTGGCCAGCACGACCGCCTTGGCGTGGAAGACGTGGATGTCGCCGGTGGCCAGCTCATAGGCCACCACGCCGGTGGCCACCGGCCCGCTCGGGGTCTGGGTGAGCACCAGGTCCAGCGCATAGAACTCGTTGAAGAACTGGACGTCGTGGCGCACGCAGTTCTGATACAGCGTCTGCAGGATCATGTGGCCGGTGCGGTCGGCGGCGTAGCAGGCCCGGCGCACCGGGGCCTTGCCGTGGTCGCGGGTGTGCCCGCCGAAGCGGCGCTGGTCGATGCGGCCCTCCGGGGTGCGGTTGAACGGCATCCCCATCTTCTCCAGGTCGAGCACCGCGTCGATGGCTTCCTTGCACATGATCTCCACCGCGTCCTGGTCGGCGAGGTAGTCGCCGCCCTTGACGGTGTCGAAGGTGTGCCATTCCCAGTTGTCCTCTTCGACGTTGGCCAGCGCCGCGCACATGCCGCCCTGCGCCGCCCCGGTGTGGCTGCGGGTGGGGTAGAGCTTGGTCAGCACCGCGGTGCGCACCCGCGGGCCCGCCTCCACCGCGGCCCGCATGCCGGCACCACCCGCGCCGACGATCACCACGTCGTACCGGTGTTGCTGGATCATCGATCAGCCTCCGATATTCGGGTCGAATGTCAGCAGCACGTAGGTGCCCAGCACCAACGTGAACCCCATCGACAACAAGAGCAGGCTGTTGAGCCAGAAGCGGGTGCTGTCCTTGCGGCTGTAGTCGTCGATGATGGTGCGCAGGCCGTTGCCGCCGTGCAGCTGCGCCAGCCACAGCAGCGCCAGGTCCCAGAACTGCCAGAACGGCGACGCCCAGCGCTGCGCCACATAGTTGAAGTCGATGCGGTAAACGCCGTTATCCCACATCAACATGATGAACAGGTGCCCGATCGCCAGCACGAACAGCGCGATCCCGGAGAACCGCATGAACAGCCACGCGAACTTCTCGAAGTTGGGGATGCCGGCCCGCCGCCGCGGGGAGCGTGGGTTGTCCAGGCTGGCGGGGCGGTCATACAGGCGCTGTTTGACCGGGGCGAGCTCGCCGCGACCGAGCTGCAAATCCGGGCCGCTCATCGGAAGTGCTCCATCATGTGGATGACCGTCACCACGCCGGCCGGAACCATCAGCAGCAGGAACACGACGCCGACGATCCAGAACATCAACCTTTGATGGCGCGGGCCCTCGGACCAGAAGTCGATCAGGATCACCCGGATCCCGTTCAGGCCATGAAAGAGCACCGCCGCGACCAGGCCGTATTCCATCAGCCCGACGACCGGCATCTGGTAATCGTGGATCACCGCGTTGTAGGTCTGCGGGCTGACCCGCAGCATCGCGGCGTCCAGGACGTGGACGAACAGGAAAAAGAAGATCGTCGCGCCGCTGATCCGGTGCAGCACCCACGACCACATGCCTGGGTCGCCCCGGTACAGCGTGCGTGGTGGCCTGCGTTTGCGCGAGGGAGCCGGAGCCGCCGGATCCGCGGTTGTCGGTTGCGTAGTCACCCCAGTGTCACCCCAGTCCTGCGCCTTCTTCCGGCCTCAACGTCGGTCACGCCGGGCACTTGAGCTTAGCTCGGACACGCTGTGACTTGGGACAATGTCCGTCAAGCGAAACGCCGTTTTGCGGCTAGGGTGACTGTCGGAATCGGCCATCGGTGAGCGGGGTTTCATGACGCCTGGGATCGACTGGAAGATGTTGCGGGACAAGGCAATAGATGCCGCCGAGGGCGCCTACGCACCGTACTCGCGATTCCGGGTCGGAGCGGCCGCGCTGGTCGATGACGGCCGGGTGGTGACCGGCTGCAATGTGGAGAACATCTCATATGGCCTTGGTCTCTGTGCCGAGTGTGCGGTGGTGTGCGCCCTGCATTCGGGCGGCGGTGGGCGCCTGGTGGCGCTGGCGTGCGTGGACGGGCGGGGATCGGTGCTGATGCCGTGCGGGCGGTGCCGCCAGGTGCTGGCCGAACACGGCGGCCCCGAGCTGCTGATCGACCATCCGCGCGGGCCGCGCCGGCTCGGCGACCTGCTGCCGGACGCTTTCGGGCCCGACGACCTGGCCCGCGGGCGTGGCTGATGCACGCGGTCGCTTGCTGAGTGTTGCCGGTCGGCTTACCGTCATCCGTGTGCAACGGGGGAGCGCGCCGCCGACGGGATCGCTGCCCAGGCTTTTTGTTGCGGTGCTGATCGCGGCGGGTATGGGAGCCGCGGGATGCGCGTCGCAGTCACCCGCCGCAAAGCCGCCGTCGGGGACCTCGTCGCCGGCGCCGGCGTCGTCGTCCTGGGTGGAGGACTCCGTCTCCTTCCCGGTCGCGGACATGACCGTGTACGGCACGTTCCGCCATCCGGCGGGGCATGGGCGGGCGGTGCCGGCGGCGCTGCTGATCGCCGGCAGTGGGCCGACGGATCGCAACGGTGACTCGGCCGCCATGCCGGGTCAGGTCGACACGCTGCGGAATCTGGCGCGGGCGCTGTCCGACGACGGCGTCGCCAGCTTGCGCTACGACAAGCTGGGCACCGGTCAGACCGGGCTCGGCCCCTACGCCACCGACCCGGCGAAGGTCGACATCGGCGTGTTCAAAGACGAGGCGGCCGCCGCGTTGAACTTCCTGGCCAACCAATCCGGCATCGACCGGACTCATCTGATGGCGCTCGGCCACAGCGAAGGCGCCCTCTACGCGATGATGCTGGCCACCGCCGCGCCCGGGACGGTTCCCGCGGTGCAGTCCTTGGGCCTGGTGGAACCGGCGAGCCGCCGCATCCTCGACCATGTGTCCGAGCAGGCCCACGCCCAGGCCGACGCCGCCGTCAGGTCTGGACGCGTCGCCGCGGCGCGGGCCGCCGAAAGCACCGCGGCGATCGACAACGCGATACAGCAGTTCCGCGCGACCGGCCAGGTCCCGCCCGACGAACCGCCCGGGCTGAAGTCGGTGATCAACGCCGCCAATGCGCACGCCCTGTTGCAGGAGGACGCGATCGACCCGCAGGCATTGGCGGCGAAGCTGCCGCGCAACATGCCGGTGCTGGTCACCTGCAGCGACGCCGATCTGCAGATCACCTGCCAGGACGTCGATTCCCTGGTGTCAGGCCTGACCAGCGCGGGCACCAAGACCGACTATGTCCACCTGACCGGGGTGAACCACGTCCTGAAAGAGGACGCCAGCGGAACGCCGGTCAATTACCCGAAGCCACTGCCGTTCTCCACCCAGCTCGTCGGCGCGCTGGCGTCGTTCGTCAAAGAGAACGGGACGACACCCTGAGCCCCGGGGAGCCACTTGGCTGACCCCGCGTTCGACGCGCCCACGGTGATCCGGACCAAGCGCGACGGCGGCCGGTTGTCCGACGCCGCCATCGACTGGGTCATCGGCGCCTACACCGACGGCCGGGTGGCCGAAGAACAGATGGCGGCGCTGCTGATGGCGATCCTGCTGCGCGGCATGGACCGCGCCGAGACCGCCCGGTGGACGGCGGCGATGCTGGCGTCGGGGGACACGCTCGATTTCGGTGACCTGGGCCTGGCCACCGTCGACAAGCACTCCACCGGCGGGGTGGGGGACAAGATCACCCTGCCGCTGGTGCCCGTCGTCGCCGCCTGCGGAGCCGCGGTCCCGCAGGCGTCTGGCCGCGGGCTCGGCCACACCGGCGGCACCCTGGACAAGCTGGAATCCATCACCGGGTTCACCGCCCAGCTGTCCAACCGGCGGGTGCGCGAGCAGCTTCGCGTCCTCGGCGCGGCCATCTTCGCCGCCGGCGACCTGGCTCCCGCCGACGCCAAGCTGTACGCGCTGCGCGACATCACCGCCACGGTCGAATCGCTGCCGCTGATCGCCAGCTCGGTGATGAGCAAGAAGCTGGCCGAGGGCGCCGGCGCGCTGGTGCTCGACGTGAAGGTCGGTTCCGGGGCGTTCACCAACTCCGAAGCGCAGTCGCGCGAGCTGGCGCACACCATGGCGGAGCTGGGGGCGGCGCACGGCGTGCCCACCCGCGCGCTGCTGACGGACATGAACCGGCCGCTGGGCGCCACGGTCGGCAACGCCCTCGAGGTGGCCGAGTCGCTCGAGGTGCTGGCCGGGGGCGGGCCGCCCGACGTCGTCGAGCTGACCCTGCGGCTGGCCTCCGAAATGCTGGAGCTGGCCGGGATCGGCGACCGCGACCCCGCCGACACCCTGCGCGACGGCACCGCGATGGACCGGTTCCGCCGGCTCGTCGCGGCCCAGGGCGGCGATCTGTCGGTGCCGTTGCCCCTCGGTCGGCATGCCGAGACCGTGACCGCGCCCCGGGGCGGCACAATGGGCGATATCGACGCGATGGCAGTGGGGCTGGGGGCATGGCGGCTCGGCGCGGGCAGGTCCCGCCCGGGCGAGCGGGTGCAGCTGGGCGCGGGGATCCGGATCCACCGCCGGCCCGGCGAACCGGTCACCGCCGGCGAGCCGTTGTTCACCCTCTACACCGACACCCCGGAGCGTTTCGGTGCCGCGCTGGCCGAGCTGGACGGCGGGTGGAGCGTCGGCGACGCGGCCCCGACTCCCCGGCCGCTGATCATCGATCGGATCGTGACATGACCGCACCGCTGGGCCTCGAGCAGATCAGGAAGGCCCCCAAGGCCCTGCTGCATGATCACCTCGACGGCGGCCTGCGCCCGTCGACGGTGCTGGAGATCGCCGGGCAGATCGGTTACGACGGGCTGCCCGCCACCGACGTCGACGAGCTGGCGACGTGGTTTCGCACCCGTTCGCACAGCGGCTCGCTGGAGCGCTACTTAGAGCCGTTCTCGCACACCGTGGCGGTGATGCAGACGCCCGAGGCGCTGCACCGGGTCGCCTACGAGTGCGTGGAGGATCTGGCCGAGGACTCGGTGGTGTACGCCGAAATCCGGTTCGCGCCCGAACTGCACATCGACCGCGGGCTGTCCTTCGATGCGATCGTCGACGCCGTGCTGGCCGGCTTCGCCGACGGCGAGAAGGCCTGCGCCGCGGCCGGCCGCCCGATCGTGGTGCGCCTGCTGGTCACCGCGATGCGGCACGCGGCGGTGTCCCGGGAGATCGCCGAGCTGGCAATCCGGTTCCGGGACAAGGGAGTTGTCGGGTTCGACATCGCCGGCGCCGAGGCGGGCAACCCACCGACCCGGCACCTGGACGCTTTCGAATACATGCGAGACCACAACGCGCGCTTCACCATTCACGCCGGTGAGGCGTTCGGCCTGCCGTCCATTCACGAGGCGATCGCCTTTTGCGGGGCGGACCGGCTGGGCCATGGGGTGCGCATCGTCGACGACATCGAGGTGCTGGGCGACGGCAAGGTCCGGCTGGGTCAACAGGCATCCATTTTGCGGGACAAGCGAATTCCGCTGGAGCTGTGCCCCAGCTCCAACGTGCAGACCGGTGCCGTCAACAGCATCGCCGAGCATCCGTTCGATCTGCTGGCCCGCACCCGCTTCCGGGTGACCGTGAACACCGACAACCGGCTGATGAGCGACACCTTCATGAGCCGCGAAATGCACCGGCTGGTCGAGGCTTTCGGCTACGGATGGAGCGACCTCGAGCGGTTCACCATCAACGCGATGAAGTCAGCGTTCCTCCCGTTCGACGAGCGGCTGGCGATCATCGACGAGGTGATCAAGCCGCGCTATGCCGTGCTGATCGGCTAGCGGCTCACCGTCATATGTGCCCCGGCATCCCGATGTCGGGGTCGGCCGGTGCCGCGGGCGCGACCGGCACTGCCGGCGGCGCGACGGGCAGGGCCTCCATCGGTGGGGGTGCCACGGGCGGCGGCGCGACGGGCGGCGGCGCGATCGGCGCCTGGTCCACCGGCGGCGGTGGGGCCGCGGGCGGCGGCGGGGCGATCTGCGGGGCGGCCGCCGGCGGCAGCGCGTACGGGCCTCCGGCGCACACGGGATTGGCGGGCTGGCTGATGCATGCGGTATCCGCCGGGCCGGTGGGGGCGGCGTCGGCGGCGTACGGCCCGCCCTGACACTGCGCGACCTCTGGCATCGCCACACATCGGGGATCGGACGGGTTGGTCGGCAGGCCGGGATCGGGATTATCTTGCGGCGCAACGAGGATTCGCGCGGTCGGCGCGGGCATCGCGTTCGCCCGTGCGCCCGCACCCGCCGCGGCGACTGCGATCAGCGCTGCGGCCACAACCGTTTTCGCCATCACGTCGCGGACTCCTGTAGGGATCGTCGAAGCCATCGTGCCCCCAGCTACGGGCCCGGCACGGCTTGTCCGGGCTGTCGATC